>NYYH01000018.1 GCA_002686705.1 Bacteroidota bacterium | reverse complement strand
AGAAGGGAGTACGCACATGAAAATTTAATCTCTTAAACTTGATTTTTTAATTAATTGAAATTAAAACATTTAACGAATTATATACACATGAAAAAAATTACACTTTTAATTCTAATGTTGCTTTCTATCTTTTCTTCACAAGCACAAAATAATGATGTCAAGGGAAGTAAAGATTATGATTTGTTTAACAGAATGCCAGATTACAATATCAGAAATTATTGGGATTATCAATTTGATGCTCATGAATTCTTGATATCTGAGGATCAAAATAAAGTTATCGAAGGCAGGAAAATAATCATTCGTTTTGAACACCAAAATGCTAATGACAGGAATGTGAAAAAGCCATCATATTTACAAATCCTTAGAAATTATTCTACCGCAATAAAAAAAGAAGGTGGTGAAATTTTGTTCGAACATAGAAATGCGAATGTTGGGTATTACTTTCTTAAAACTTTACAAGGTAAAGAGGTGTGGGTTGAAGTTACAACAGCACCAAACATTGGAAGACGATATACATTGACTATTATTGAAAGAGAACCAATGAAACAAGACATTGTGATTAAAGCAGATTTGATAAAAGAAAAAATTCAAATTGAAGGTAAAATAGCTATTTATGGAATTTATTTTGATGTAGGTAGTTCCATAATAAAACCAGAGTCTAAGGAATCATTGGAACAAATTGCATTATTTCTGAAAGAAAATTCTGATATCAATTGTTGGATTGTAGGCCACACAGATTCGGATGGTTTATTTGAAATGAATAGTAAACTGTCGTTAGATCGGGCAAAAGCCGTTTCATCATATCTTCAGGGTAATTATTCAATTTTTCCGGAAAGATTGTTTGCTCAAGGAGTAGGACCTCTTGCCCCGGTATCAACGAATGATACGGAAGAAGGGAAAAAGTTAAACAGAAGGGTAGAGTTTGTGAAAAAATAAAAAACCGCCAACAAATAATATACGTCATTAAAACGAACGTTATTCAAACGCGTGGGCAAGTGTTAAAAAAATTTGAATATGACACAAAGTGTCTGAAAAACATAATTTTGTTGTTCAATCATTTTAAAATCGTTGAGCTTAATTTCTAAAAATGAGAAACATGAAAAAACTATCACCATTGTTACTGTTGTTACTTTTGTTTGTTTATTCATGTAATACGAATTCTGAAAAAGGATCAATTGAAATATGGAAAAATGAAATTCTGGAGACAGAGCAGAATTTTACACAGTTAGCGCAGGAAGAAGGTATTCCCGTAGCATTTTTAGCCTATGCCGATGAAGATGCAGTGCTACTACGAAATAACAAACTTGTTATTGGAAAAAATACTATCCGTGAATACTATGCAAATCAAGGATCTGAAGATACAAGCATAAAGCTAATGTGGAAACCTGAATTTGTAGATGTAGCTGAATCGGGAGAACTTGGATATACATATGGTTATTATACATTTTCATATATTGATTCAACAGGTAAGAAAGTAGAAAGTGATGGCGTTTTTCATACAGTTTGGAAGAAACAACCTGATGGCACTTGGAGATTTGTTTGGGATTAACTAATTACTTACGATGTTCACAAATACTCACATTCATATTTTTAGGGATATTGATGTGCCCCGAAGATTTTTACCTCTGGGATTGGTACGCATTCTGGCATCAAAACCCGGCTTCTTTTTAACGGCAAAACTTTTAAATAATCTTAATCCGTTTTCTGATAATGACACATTAGATAGATATGTGAAGTTCGTTAAAATAGGAAAATTAGGTAGCCAGCAGCTTATATTTGAGAATTGTAGGAAATTTTATCCCAGTAGCACAAAGTATGTAATATTGCCTATGGATATGGCTTATATGGGAGCAGGTAAGGTTCCCAGATCATATGATGAGCAGTTATCGAAACTCTATGAATTGAAAGAAGAATATCCACAGATTCTTCCCTTTATCCATATTGACCCAAGAAGGGAAGGTGTAATAGATTTGCTTAAAAAATGTGTAGAAGAATGGGGATTTAAGGGTGTAAAGCTTTATCCCCCCACTTGGATATTTCCCATATGATGAGCGTTTGTATCCTGTTTACGAATATTGTCAGGAAAAAGGACTCCCTATTATTGCTCATTGTAGTCCGTATAATCCGGTTCGTTTTAAAGGTAGGAAGAAAGAACTTCATAAACTGTTATCCAAATCAGATACTCCAATAGTAACAAAACGGAAAAAACGAAAGGAACTCTGCTCTTATTTTACTCACCCACACAATTACAAGAAGGTTCTTGATGATTTTAAGGATTTAAAGATATGCTTTGCACATTTTGGGTCAGAGTATTTTTGGAATAAATATCTAGATGACCCTGATAGCGAGGATAATTGGTTTGTTATTATTAAAGATATGATCTCTAGTTACCAAAACCTGTATTCAGATATCTCATTTACATTAAACAATAAGGAGTTTTTTCCCGTACTTAAAGTATTATTGAGTGACGAACTAATTAAAGGGAAAGTGCTCTTCGGTTCAGATTATTATATGGTAGAAACCAAATCAGATGAGCGCAGATTCGGTTTAGATTTAAGAGCATATATTGGTGAAGAAAATTTCCTTACAATTGCTACGGAAAATCCAAATAAATTTCTGAATAATCCCATATAATAATTCATACTGATGTTATTGCAGAAATATGTATCTTTGATCCACCAAATAACCAAAATCTGTATTGAACATGAAAGCTCTTGTAAAGATCCTCCTCCTTATTCTAACTATCTCATTTTCGCTAACTAACACATCTTGTTCGAAGAAGAATCATGGATTTAACTATAAGTCGGACCCAAAGCGTGGTGCTTCATCATACGATCCGGCAGCCACAAAACATAACCCAGTTCGCAAGAAATACATAGTTAATAATAAGAGGAAAACTATATTGGGTCACGAAAAACCTATTAAAAAGTAATTATATAATTATAGAAAAAAGCGGTCTCGTATTGAGGCCGCTTTTTTTGTTCTCTTACCCCCCGAATGAACAACTTCTTCTCAGGTTGTTGACATCGGGTTAAAATCGAAATATATTTCGTACTAATCTTCTTGCATAAATGGATACCTGTAATCAACAGGAGGCACAAAATTCTCCTTAATTGTTCGTGGTGATGTCCACCTGAAAAGGTTGAGGATTGATCCTGCTTTATCATTTGTGCCGGATGCCCTGGCTCCGCCAAATGGCTGTTGACCAACAACTGCTCCAGTTGGCTTATCGTTTATATAAAAATTACCAGCTGTCTGCGAAAGACGATTTACAGCATATTCAGTCGCATAACGGTCGTTTGAAAATACAGCTCCTGTTAATGCATATGGTGAGGTGTCATCAAGGATATCAAGTGTTTCTTCCCACTTGTCATCTTCATAAACATAAATTGTGAGAACAGGTCCAAACAACTCTTCTTCCATTGTTATATATCGTGGGTCTGTTGTAACTATGACAGTTGGCCTGATAAAATATCCCTTTGAATCATCATAATCACCACCGGCAATAATTTCAGCATCTTCATCCTTATTAGCGTTATCAATAAACATAGATAATTTATCGAATGAAGGTTTGTCGATCACAGCACACATAAAGTTTGTAAAGTCTTCCGGATCACCCATTTTAATACCATCAACCTGTGCAACAAGTTTTTCTTTAATTTCTTCCCAAAGACTTACTGGAACATATGCTCGTGATGCAGCCGAACATTTTTGCCCCTGGAATTCAAAAGCACCTCTAACCAAAGCCGTTACAACCTGGTCAGTATTAGCAGAAGGATGAACCATCACAAAATCTTTACCACCTGTTTCTCCAACAATCCTGGGATAAGTTTTATATGTTGCAATATTTGCTCCAATAGTTTGCCAAATGTGTTGAAACACTCCTGTTGAGCCCGTAAAGTGAAATCCTGCAAAATCTGGATGTTCCATTACAGCTTTACCACCTACAGGGCCTGTTACAAAAACAAGATTAATTACTCCATCAGGAAGCCCCGCTTCTTCAAAAAGATCCATCAATACTTTTGCAGAATAAACCTGAGTGTTTGAACATTTCCAAACAACTGTGTTGCCCATCAGTGCAGGTGCAGTTGGTAGGTTTCCGGCAATCGATGTAAAGTTAAAAGGTGTAAGTGCATACACAAAACCTTCTAACGGACGATATTCAAGTCTGTTCCAGATTGCAGGTTCTGATTCCGGCTGTTGCGCATATATCTCAGTCATATATTGCACGTTGAATCTCAAAAAATCAGCCAACTCACAAGCAGCATCAATCTCAGCCTGATGTACAGTTTTTGACTGTGCAAGCATAGTAGTAGCATTTATTTTTGCACGATATGGACCTGACAATAAATCCGCCATTCTTAAAAATATTGCTGCACGATGTTCCCATGGCATTTGGCTCCATTTTTTTGAAGCTTCCAAAGCAGCTTCAATAGCCGTATTTACATGGTCAACCGTACCTCTGTAAAAATAGCCAAGCAAATGATTTAGGTTGTGTGGAGGATGAATACTGACTTTCTCGTCAGATGTTATCCTTTTGCCGCCTATTACCATTGGAATATCTAACACTGTCGATTTTAACTGTGCAATTGTTTTTATTATCTCTTCCCTTTCGGGTGACCCTGGTAAATATGATTTTACTGGTTCGTTATATGCTTTTGGCACACTCTGAAGATCTTTATACATTACTTAAAACTCTTTAAAATTCATCAATAATTTGCGGGCGAAATTAATAAATATTGTTAAGTCAATTATGAAATATATAACTATTATTATTGAAAAAGTTATACTACATTTTCTATTTTTGCACTTCATAAATTACTTTAACAGAAATGAGATGAGACAACTTATAGAGTGTGTTCCTAATTTTAGTGAAGGTCGTGATATGACAGTCATTAAGCAAATTACTGATGAAATTGAAAAGATAGAGGGAGTAAAACTACTCGATGTTGATCCCGGTGCTGCAACAAATCGTACTGTTGTAACTATGGTAGGTACACCTGATGAGGTCATAGAAGCTGCATTTGTTGCAATAAAAAAGGCAGCCGAAGTTATTGATATGCGACATCAGAAAGGAGAGCATCCCCGGTTTGGTGCAACAGATGTTTGCCCACTGGTACCTGTAGCTAACATTAAAATGGAGGAAACAGTTGTGTATGCTCGCAAACTGGCTGAGCGTATTGGTAATGAGTTAAAGATACCTGTTTATTGTTATGAAAATGCTGCTTTTGCAGAGGAAAGAAGAAACTTGGCTACGTGTCGATCAGGAGAGTATGAGGGATTAAAGGAAAAGCTTAGAGATCCACAATGGAAACCTGATTTTGGTCCTGCGGAATTCAACGAACGTGTTGCCGGTAGTGGTGTAACTGCTGTTGGTGCCCGCGACTTTCTGGTTGCATTTAATGTAAATCTTAATACTACTTCAACCCGTCGGGCTAATGCCATTGCTTTTGATGTTCGCGAACGGGGAAGGACCAAAAGAGAAGGAAACCCTGTAACGGGAAAAATTGTAAAAGATGACCAAGGTACACCCATAATGATTCCGGGTTCGTTGAAAGAAGTTAAAGCAATTGGATGGTTTATTGAAGAATATGATGTGGCCCAAATTTCTATGAACCTCACAAACATAAGTATCACTCCTGTGCATATTGCTTATGATGAAGTTTGGAAAAAAGCCGAGGCACGTGGTATTAGAGTTACAGGATCTGAATTGGTTGGACTTATCCCTCTTGAAGCTATGCTTGAAGCAGGAAGATATTTTTTACGAAAGCAGAAAAGATCAGTTGGTGTAGATAATGATGAGCTCCTTAGAATAGCAATTAAATCAATGGGACTGGACGACTTAAAACCATTTGATCCAAAGGAGAGGATAATTGAATACCTTCTTGAAAGTCATGATAAGAAGCTTGTCGATATGTCATTAAAGGCGTTTGCCAACGAAACAGCTTCTGAATCACCAGCACCTGGTGGCGGTTCAATAGCTGCTTATGCAGGAGTTTTGGGTGTATCTCTAGGTACTATGGTTGCAAATCTTAGTGCACATAAAAGAGGATGGGACGATCGTTGGGAAGAGTTTTCTGATTGGGCTTCTCAAGGCCAAAAATATAAAGATGAGTTGTTGAGACTTGTTGATGAAGATACAAGCGCATTCAATAAAATTATGGATGCTTTCGGATTTCCAAATAAAACTGAAGAGGAAAAAGAAGAAAGAAAAGTAGCAATTGAGAATGCATCGAAATATGCTATGGAAATTCCATTCAAGGTAATGGAAACAGCATATGATTCAATGAAAGTAATGAAGGCTATGGCTGATTTTGGAAATCCCAACTCAGTATCAGATGCAGGAGTTGGAGCATTATGTGCCCTGGCTGCTGTTGAAGGAGCTTTTCTTAACGTTAAGATAAATGCAGCTGGAATAGATGATAAAATTTTTACTGCTAATTTGATAAAGACGAGTGAAGAAATAGAACTCAAAGCAAAAGATTGTAGGAACGAAATAATTGAAACTGTTGAAAAGAAAATCAAAGAATTATAATTATTTTGGATAACTTCACAACCATACTGTTATATTTTACTTCGTTTCTCACTTTGATGAATCCAATGGGTATTATGCCTGTTTTTTTAACGATGACTTCTGAGTTATCAAAACGTGAGAGAAGGAGAACTGCAATTAAGGCTGTAATAACTGCAGGTCTTGTACTAATACTATTTGCCATCCTAGGGGAATACTTGTTTAATTTCTTCGGGATTTCAGTAGCTGGATTACAGGTTGTTGGTGGTGTAATTTTCTTTATAATGGGTTATGACATGCTTAATGCAAAGCTTAGCCCAATGAAAATAAGATCTGAAGATGTTGAAAAATATGTTGAAGATATTTCCATCACACCTTTAGGAATACCTATGATTGCTGGGCCTGGAGCGATCACGAATGCTATTATTCTTATGGGCGAAAGTGAAAGCTATTCTAACTCAGCACTCGTTATTATTTCCATTATTTTAGTGCTGTTTACTTTGATGTTCGTATTAATTGGAGCTGTGGGTATTACTAAGTTGCTGGGAGACAAGGGTAACAAGATAATGATGAAGTTGATGGGACTAATAGTAATGGTGATTGCAGTTGAGTTCTTTTTTGCAGGAATAACGCCTTACATTCAAGCAATTATCAATATTTAAAAATATTTAATAAAAGATTGGTTTATATTTATAAAGTTGGTATTTTTGCCGACCGAAATTTAAAGCGAACACAGAAATGGCTAAGAAGAGTAAAGACGCAAGGATACAGGTAATACTTGAATGTACCGAGCATAAAAATAGTGGGAAACCAGGAACCTCAAGGTATATTACCACAAAAAATAAGAAAAATACTCCTGACAGACTCGAGTTAAAAAAATATAACCCGATCATGAAGAAAATGACTGTTCACAGAGAAATTAAATAATAAAGAACTATGGCTAAGAAAGTTGTTGCATCACTGCAATCATCCGGTAAAGAGTTTGCAAAAGTGATTAAGATGAGCAAATCTGATAAAACAGGTGCTTATACTTTTAAAGAAGAAATTATTCCTACAGATGAGGTTAAAGCTTATTTTAGTTAAAAATTAAGCTTAGTATCGATAAAATATTAATCTTACTGAAAGCTTTTTCCTGCGTTGTAGGGAGAAGCTTTTTTGTTGAATACAAATTGAACCAGCAGTAAAGAGAAAAAATTATGGGGTTGTTTAATATATTTTCGAAAAAACAGCAAAAAGAAAATCTGAATAAAGGCTTAGAGAATACGCGTAAAAGTGTTTTTAGCAAAATTTCTAAGGCTGTTGCCGGTAAATCGAAGGTAGATGAGGAAGTTCTTGACAATCTTGAAGAAGCTCTAGTTATGTCAGATGTTGGAGTACACACAACATTGAAAATTATCGAAAGAATTGAAGAGCGTGTTGCTCGCGAAAAGTACCTGGGTACAGATGAACTAAATATGATTCTGAGGAGTGAAATAGAAAAATTATTATTGGAAAATAATACAGGGGATGATGAGGACTTTGAGCTTCCAACAGAGAGTAAACCTTATGTGATAATGGTAGTTGGTGTTAACGGTGTTGGAAAAACTACTACAATCGGTAAGCTGGCATATAACTTTAGTGCTGTTGGCAAAAAAGTAATACTAGGAGCAGCTGATACTTTTCGAGCTGCGGCGGTTAAACAATTAAGTATTTGGGCAGATCGTGTAGGAGTACCAATAGTGAGCCAGGGTATGGGTGCTGATCCAGCATCTGTAGCATATGATACAGTGAAATCAGCAATTTCCCAGGATGCAGATGTTGTAATTATTGATACCGCAGGTCGCCTTCATAACAAAGTTAATCTCATGAATGAGCTTTCGAAGATTAGTCGTGTAGTACAAAAACTCATTCCAGATGCTCCTCATGAAATCCTCCTCATACTTGACGCATCCACAGGCCAAAATGCCATTGAACAGGCCAGGCAATTTATTGCAGCTACTGAAGTAAATGCTATTGCATTAACTAAACTAGATGGTACCGCCAAAGGTGGCGTTGTAATTGGTGTGTCAGATCAATTTAAAATTCCTGTTAAATATATTGGTGTTGGAGAAAAGATGGAAGATCTTCAGATCTTTAATCGTAGTTCATTTGTTGAAAGTTTATTTGCTTAATCTTTAATGCATTAAACTGCAAGATCATTCAAATAAGACACTACTTTGAAGAAAACAATAAACATAGTTACGCTTGGCTGTTCAAAAAATTTAGTTGACTCTGAAGTGTTAATGGCACAATTGAACAACGATTATTTAGTTGTTCACGATTCCAATGATAAGGCTGATATTATAATTATAAACACTTGTGGTTTCATTGTTGACGCAAAAGAAGAGTCGGTTGACACAATATTGAGAGCAGTACGTTCAAAAATAAAAGGGGATACTGAAAAAATACTGGTAACGGGCTGTTTATCTGAAAGGTATAAAGAGGATCTAGCCGGTGAGATAAAGGAAGTGGATGGCTTTTTTGGGGTTAATGAGCTTCCAAATGTACTTAACGCACTAGATATAAATTTCAAGAAAGAACTGATTGGAGAAAGAGTATTAACAACTCCAAAGCACTATGCCTATGTGAAAATATCAGAAGGCTGTAGTAGAAATTGCTCCTTTTGTGCTATTCCACTTATTAGAGGAAAACATGTTTCAAAACCCAAAGGTGAAATTATTAATGAAGTAAAGTTTTTAGCTAAACAAGGAGTTAAGGAGGTTATTTTAATTGCTCAGGATTTAACTTGGTATGGACTCGATATTTACAAAAAACGTGAACTCCCTGATTTGTTAAATAGGATTTCTGAGATTGAAGGAATTCAATGGATCAGACTTCATTATACTTATCCTGCTAATTTTCCTACCGGACTGCTTAATGTAATGCATAATAATAGCAAAGTGTGTTTGTATTTGGATATACCTTTACAACATATTAGCAGCCGTATTTTGAGATCGATGAAAAGGGGTTTGGGAGGTCACAAAACTATCGACCTTATAAAGAAAATAAAGAGGACCATACCAAATGTGGCATTGCGTACTACATTAATTGTTGGTTATCCAGGCGAGACAAAAGAGGAGTTTGAACAATTATTGGATTTTGTAATGGAAAGCAAATTTGACCGTCTTGGTGTTTTTATTTATTCTCCAGAAGAGGATACCTCAGCTTTTACCTTAAAAGATAATATTCCTGATGAAATTAAGGAATCTCGCCGTGATAGACTTATGATGTTACAACAGGAAATATCTTATGAACTAAATAAACAAAAAGTTGGTAGTGCAATGAAAGTCATCATCGACAGTAAAGAAGGCGATAAGTATATTGGACGTACGGAATTCGATTCTCCTGAAGTGGATAATGAAGTGATTATTAAGGCACCAAAGAATAGCCTTAAAATTGGGGAGTACTACAATGTTATTATTTCTGGGTCTGACTTTTTTGATCTGTACGGGGAGGTCATATAACTAACTATTTGCCATTATCTATAAATTTATGATCAAACAATTAACTCGTTAGGGTTACTTTATTGATGTGTCTAGCTAGTTATTTTGTTAAATTATGCATCACAGTACTAATGTTATTCTTTTACTACCCATCGGTTAAAGTAAAAAACCGATACATTTCTAACATTTGATTAGTATTATTCACTACGATAACGGATACATTTTGTTAGTTTCCGATTTTAAGTTTATGAAATCGGGTAATTAATTTGTGTGTTTATTTTGAAGTTATTTCTAATAGGTTTTCAATCAATTAATTAAAAAATTTGGCATAGGAATTGCTTTGTAAGGGCTATTACAATATAAGCAGTAGGCCTAATTGTGATTGAAAAATTGGTTTTGGTTGATTCAGGTCGGAAGAGTCCTTCTCTCCGGCCTGTTCTTTTTTTGAACCGTTACTACCCCGATTGTATACCCTCAATCATCTTTTAATAATATCAATATTAAGATTAGGACTTCAATCCTTTATTGATAATTAATCTTTATTACAATACCTTTGCACCAAATCATCTTAATTATTATGAAGACTAAACTTTTTATTATTTATATGCTCGTAGTATTTGTAACGAGTGCCCAAGAAGCGAATGTTCCATCAGATTCAATACCAGATGGTGCGTATTTTGATAATCAGGGGAGTATGTCAGTATCAGGTTATTATAAAAATAATCTTAAAACCGGAAACTGGATAACTTACTTCAAGACTGGACAAATCAATATTGTTGAACACTATGAGTTAGGGAAAAAGAATGGTCTATATTTAAAAATAAGTAAACGAGGTTACATTGTTGAACAGGCTGAATATTCTAATGATGTTCTAAATGGGAAGAAGATTGTATTTAGTATTGGTGGAAAAACTAAGCTCATTGAAAATTATAAGGATGGATTACTCGACGGACTTAAAACCGTTTATTATGAAAGAGGTGCCATTCAAGAAGAGAGCAATTATTCAGTTGGCAAGAAAAATGGAGTTGCAAAATGGTTTAATTCTGAAGGGAAGCTTATAGCAGAGTATAATTATCTTAATGGTGTATTTAACGGATTACAAGAAACCTATTATACTAACGACACTATTCGTAGTAAAAAAATGTATGAAAATGATATTATTATGGGAATCTGCTATGAGTATTTCGAAAATGGAAAACTTAAATTAGTAGGATCATATAAGAATGGACTGAAAAGTGGGAAGTGGAATGAGTATAATAACGAAGGTGATCTCGTGAATACTATTAAATATAAAAAAGGGGAGGTGATTAAATAAATTATCAGTTTACAAAGTTGTCAGAACAGAATGAGTATATCCTTAAAACATTAATCCACGAACAAAAAAATAACCACTATTATATTATTGGTATGAAAAAAATTCTAAATCCATATACAAAAGTTGAAGGTCATAACTGTTTTGGTTGCTCTCCAAATAATGATCAAGGACTTAAAATGAAATTTTTTGAGGATGGTGAATATATTATATCAGATTGGAAACCCACAGGATTTTTACAAGGATTTCACAATATATTGCATGGAGGAATACAAGCTACGTTAATGGATGAAATTGGCTCATGGTTTGTGCAGGTAAAGATGAAAACAGCAGGAGTAACTTCAAGTATGAACGTTCGTTATTTGAAGCCTGTTTCGGCAGTAAATGGGAATATTAAACTCTTTGCTTCTTTACTTAAAAAGCGTAGAAACCTTGTTGATGTGTATGTTGAGTTGTTTGATGGTGACCAAAAATTATGTGCGCAGGGTGAACTGACTTATTTTACTTATTCAAAAGAAGTTGCTCAACAAAAACTGCATTATCCGGACTACGATGAGTTTTTTCATGAGTAGTTTAGTAGATATCATCAAACTCCCTCTTCTTCAAAATTTGTTAGCTTATCTGTGATTTTAAAATCATATTCTGGATAATTATAAACTGGCACTCTTTCTTCTGAGCCATTTGATGAATATCCCCATATGGTTGAATAATCTTGAGGGTTTTCGCCCATGTTTTCCATTTGTTCTAAATAGGCTGCAATCGACTTGGATTCAATTATAACAACTTTTCCCATTTTGTCAATCACAGGACTGTGTCTTCGTTTCAGGTCGTGACCAAACTCTAAAATTCTTCTGCCGTCGTTAGTGATCCCAATTGTGTTAAATCGCATACTTTTTCCAACACCTGGCATATTAAGTACATTCTTGTCGGTTGCTAAAAAGAGTAATTTATGTGCTTTTCTGATATCAGCCAGGTTCTTTTGAGCATGTTCTGCATCAACGTACAAATCAGCTACTTGATTAAGCAATTCCTTACCCAATTTCCCTATTATCTTCTCTTCAGTTTTCTCTTGTACCGATCTTTCGTTAGTTGCAAAGTTGTGATAGTTTTCCATAAATCCCTTCACAGAAAAAGTATAATATGATATAACCCCGATATCATTAAGGACTTTTCTCAGTTTGTTAGTATGCCCCCTTCGTGAAGCAGCTGCTGTAAAAACTACTTGGTTAGTCACCATCCATCCGGCAGCTAAAATTCGAGACACCGCTTCTTTCATTTCAGGAGTTATTTCAATCGCTGCCTGAACATGAATTTGAACAATAAACTGTTTAATGCCAATTTCAGATGCTTTTCTTTTAAAATCAGCAAGCACTCTAACAAATTCTTTTGTAATACGTTGTGGAAGATATACAGGTAATCTTGTGCCGAGTCTAATACGTGTAATTTCTGCATATTTTTGACCATCGGGACGATCAGTATTAGCATTCTTCTTTCTTAATGCCATATCGTAAATTCCATCAAAAATGTCCTGTAGCGATTCTTCGGTATTCATAAATGAATCACCACCGGTAATAAGTATGTCGCGAAGTTGAGTGTCTTCCTCAAAATATTCTAACAACATCTTCATCTTTTTCTTCCATTTAATTTTCGGAGTTAGTTTATCAAGGTTAAAATTCAGATGTCCGCTCTGAAAATCATACATACGCTGGCAAGAAACACATAAGCCACCACAAGCCCTCCCGCGTGTATCAGGAATAAAAATGGCTACTTCCGGATAACGCCTATGAATATTGTGAAATGAAGGTAGTAGCCAACCGGCTGCATTTGGTTTCCCTGGTTCTACTACATCCTCTTTTTCCCATGCTACTATGTTGCCAAACTCTTCAACCAGTTCGCGACTATGAAAAACATAATCACGTATAGTCCTATCAGATCTAGTTTTACCCTGTTTAATATTCACATTTATTAACGACAGATAATATGGATTAATAAAAATTGGTATACCAGCCTGTTGCGCGGCATTAAGTATCTGTAATCTATGAGGGCGTAATGAGTAATCGAGCATTCGATTAAGCTGATTAGGTGTTCTAACAGCAAATCGTAAATGAAACCTGTAGTCATTCCACCAGATTAATGCCCGCTTATACTTTTCAGCAGCTGACATTCCATCATCAAAGAAATAGCGTTTGCTTATTTGCTCTCCTGAACTTATTTGTTCAATAATTACTTTTATTATTCTTTTCTTATTCTCTTTTCGGGTAGCAATTATTTTTTCAGATAGCCCAGAAGGATATTTTGACATCCATGCCTTAATTTTAGCTTCAGATGGTAGTTTTTGTTTTAATCTACCATTAATTTGTCTGAATAGAAAAAGTAGGTCAAGAAAAAAGTCTCTATTGCAATCACCTTTGCCAAATTTTACAGCATTATATAGGTTTTTTATCGGACGACTTATTTTGGGTATGTTTTTTCTGTTAGGATCGAGAAAGGAAGAGCCTTCATAATCAATATAATTTAGTAATCTAATTATACCAACACCTTTCCATGAAATATTTTTAACTGAATCAGAAAATTCATTATTGTAGTAGTTGTTAGCTGCTGGATTGGCTTTTAAATAAGAAAATAATTTTTCTCTCAATTTTGTTAATGCCACCTCATAAGAATCTGAGGAAGAAATTATCTCATTTATTTCAGGATTTTCGTAAAGAATTTTTTTGACTATTGTTAATGAACGAACAGTTAAAGATTGCTTTTCAGTGATATTTATAGTGCTCATATCTAATAGTTCTCCTACAATTCTTGTTTTATTGGTTGAAAAAAAGGTTTGCGAAGTTAAGTATTTTGAATATAATAATCAAGTTTTGCTAAATAGCAGATTTTGAAATTAATCAATGACATATTTAATATTTGGAAGAAACTACCTTAATAAATTATATTTTTGCCTTGAAAAAGAATATTATGAGTAATAAAATAAGTGTAGCCTGGACAGGCGATATGGCTTTCGAAGCTGAAGTTGACAACTTCAAAATTAAATTGGATGCCGATCCTAAGGTTGGAGGAAATAATACCGGGCCTCGTCCTAAACCGTTAACTCTTGTATCACTTGGTGGTTGTACAGGAATGGACGTAATCTCAATCCTTACAAAGATGCGTGTTAAACCTGATTATTTTAACGTTGAAGTAAGTGGAGAACTAACAGATGAACACCCTAAATATTATCATAAAATACATATCAGATATTTATTTCGTGGTAAAGACCTTCCTTTGGCAAAATTAGAAAAGGCGATAAACTTGTCACAGGAACGATATTGCGGAGTGAATGAAATGCTAAGAAAATCATCAATAATTACACATGATATTGTAATTGAAGATTAGATTTATTTGGCTAAGTAAATTAAACAATAAACGTTGTGAAGCATTGTATCATCGTTTTTGTTTTTTCTTCTTTTTCTTTCGTTTTTCCAAATCAATATCTTGCTGTATCAGGGTCTTCCAATCAGTATGTGATTCATCAGAAAATTCAATTGTTTCAAAATAGTCTTTTTTAGAGATATCCAATTTGTTGATTTTTGAATCTAAATACTGCTCAATTTCTTCTAATATACTTTTTTCGTTTGCGCTGCAAAACGATATTGCCTGCCCTTTTTTTGATGCTCTGCCAGTTCTGCCAACCCGGTGTACATAGTTTTCTGATTGTTCAGGAAGATCGTAATTAATAACAATGTCAACATTTGGAATATCTATACCACGAGAGCTAACATCAGTTGCAATAAGTATATTATTTTCACCACTTTTAAAATGATTAAGAACAGATAATCTATCATCTTGTTCTTTTCCGCTGTGTATTGTCTGACTTACTATATCTACTCTTTCAAGAGCTTTCAATACTCTTTCAGCACGAACTTTTGTTCTTACAAATACTAATATCTTGTTATTTGGATTTTCATTAATTGTTCTCTCAAGAAAAAACCTTTTGTCATCCATCTCAATAAAAGCAACCCAATGTTCAATATTCTTAGCAACAGGATTCTTGGGTGAAATCTGAATCCTAATTGGATTATTAACTAATGAATATGCCAGTTTCTTTATTTTCTTATTAATTGTAGCTGAAAAGAATAGTGTTTGATGTTTTTTAGGGATAAATTTTAGCAGGTCATAAATATCTTTTATAAAACCAAGATCGAGCATATGATCAGCTTCATCTAAAACAAGAACTTTTACCTTGTTAAGTTTAAGGTGTTTTTGGCTTACGAGATCAAACATACGGCCTGGAGTAGCAATAAGAATATCAACACCTTTGCTTAGTTGTTTTATTTGAGGATCTTGATCAACACCTCCGTAAACCGTAAATGTTTTAACTTTAGTATATTTCCCTAAAGAAGAGAATACATCAGTAATCTGAATAGCAAGTTCACGGGTAGGAACCAAAACAATACATTGAATTCCTTTTTTTGAGTCACCGCTGGTTTTTTGTTGATTAATAAGATGAATTATTGGAATAGCAAACGCAGCGGTTTTCCCGGTCCCGGTTTGAGCAATGGCTAGAACATCTTCTCCTCGAAGAACAGGAGGTATTGCTTTATATTGAATGTCAGTAGGTCTCCTGAAATCAAGTTCTTTAAGTCCTCGCTTTATTTCCGGTGCTATTCTGTAATCTTCAAACTTCATTTGGAATTATGCATTATTTGTTATGAGTACAATTTAAACAATCACTCATGCAATCATTTCTAAGAAAGAAGTCATTTCTTTAAAAACGTTTTCTCTCACGCTTTTTCTGCTAAGCACCAAATCATGAATCCCATCTTTTATTTCAACTTTTTTTACCTGTTTCCCAATCACTTCAGATAACCTATTCATGTCGGTTACATTTAATACCGAATCTGCAGTATGCATTGATTCTTTATATCTTCCAGGTGCAACACTTTTTGATGAATACATTACCAAAACTGGGCAACTGATGTCTAAACCAGCTTGAAGTTCTTTTTGGCCGTAATGAATGGCTGATATCCAACCCAGATTAATTTTAAAGCCTAGAATCGGCTTATAATCTAGATTGAAATTCCATTCGCCGCTATGGTCACTGTGAATACTTTTTGCATAGCCCTCCTGTAAGCCTTCCGGCGAAGGAATAGTAGGTAAGTTTTTTCCAATTTTCGCTATTATTGGGAGAACAACTTTTTTAAACCAAGTAGGCTTATTCATATCGAAAAACGGACTATTTAAGATTAATGCATTTATAATGTGATCATTACGATGATGATGAGCGTACAATGATGATGTTAGCCCACCAGTTGAATGTCCCATTAGAATAAGAAAAGTGTTTTTGTCTTTTTTCCTGATAATATCAATTGCAATGTCAATTTCTTCAAAATATTCTGACATCGACTTTGTCATGTTTGGTTTTTGATGAAGCAGAATTGATCGACCATGTTTTCGAAGATCAAGTGCATAAAAATTAAGACCCAGATTATTTGCCCAGTCAACAATATTGTTTTGGAAGAAATAATCGCTGAATCCATGAATATAAAGTATCGCTTTGTCAGAGCTTGTTTCCGCTCTTCTTTCAATTAAAGTTGCTTCAACCTTACCTTCATAATCATCTTTAAGTTTTAACTTTTGGATGTTAAATCTGTGTTCTTTATCCCAATTCATACAACTATAATTGAATTACGTTATACAAAGGTAGTGAAAATCGGCAAATATTTAGATTGGCAGAAAAAACAATCTTTGAAATATATTGACATACAGATACATACAGCACCTTTTGTAATTAAGAATTGCTTTTTGTCCATTATTATTGTATAATTGTATAATAATAATGCCCGATGAAATCACTTTCTTTTTATTACAAAAAACTACTATTATGAAAAAAAATCTACTTATTTCAGCGTTTATTTTATCATTACTACTATTATTTCAATTTTGTGAAAAGAATAATGATAACCCAGGTACGGATACTGTTACTGGATTTAGTTCTTCTGTAACCGATATTAATTTTTCGCTTTACAATTTTATTGTTAAGGCTCAAGAATTTGAAACTAAAAATGTAACTGAACTGGCAATTGAGGATGTTAAACCTTTTATGGATGAATACATTGCTTCTGCGGAGCAATATTTGGAAGCACTCAATACAGTTATTGAGATCGAACAAAACACAAAATCATCATTAAAAAATTTCAGTGACGGTCCTGATTGTAGTGCTGTCGATTTCGTGCCCACACTGGATAATGGAGTTGGTCTTGGACTGGTAAAATCAGTAGCCGATTTAATTAATTCGACGAAGGGAGAAGTTGATGCTATACAACAGCAATGGGAAGATGGAGAAATTGACGACAATCTTTATTATGCTGCCATGAATAAACTTAAGATCACTAATGGCACAAAAGCGGTGAATCTCGGTGTGGGTGCTATTGTAGGCACCGGAGCGGCTATTGTTACAGGCGCAATTGTAGGAACAGCAACTTTACCGGCAATTGCAACCATAGCAGTAGTTGGAGGAGCTGCTGGAGTTGTAACAACATGGTGGGCAAATTGGTACACCGGAGTTGATAAAGACGGTGAACCAACATATTTCATGTTAACAGGAAAAACTGAAGTTGGAGGGGCAATTCCCTTAAGCATGTTTGGTGATAATGCTAATATTGTTGTGGCTGTTGATGGTTATGCTCCTGTTGCCCTTAATAATTTCCAGCTACCTGCCGCAGGAATTAACAAGACTATTGAGATAGAAGGTGTTAAATTAGAAGATGCTGAATGGGGTGGTTCTACTCAAGTTTGTTTATATGAAGATCCGTTGATAGCATCTTCATGTACTGAAGTGCAATTTGTTACTGCAGCACCTTATCCTGCTGATCCCGGCCCTGGAGAAGGAGTTACTGTTACAGCTACACTTGTTCCTTCAGTTGAAGGCTGTAATATTAGTTTCTCAATTGTTGGTACAGATGGATATTCCAACTCAGCTACCAATGCAAGCGATGCAGGTGGAAAAGCTACGTTTTATATTCCTGGTGGTGCTCAAGGAGTTGTTGATAATGTAACTATTACAAGCAGTAATGGAAAAACATATACTGTAACTTATGTTTTTTAATTAGTTAATTAGATAGGTTTATGATTATTTATTTTCTGCTTTAACTAGAGAAAAGTAATATAACTTATTCAGTACTAGTTTTTAATAAATATACACTGAACCAAACAATTAGAACTTATGGTAGTTTGAGTAACTGGACATCGCAGCTAATTGTCTCTTTATTTTGTTATTCCAGTTAAGTTGTTGCTGTCCATTTGTACTATGATCAGTCTCTTTGTCATATCTATCCTGATAATTTGAATATTGTTTCTCAAGTTTTAAATAAACCCTATTGATATTACGAATGCTTAATCGGTTGGAACGACGTAATGTCAATATTTCCTGATATAGTTTTCTGCCAAATAATTCGCAAATATCAAAATGAAGCTGTTCGTGCTTTAGTACTTCATCAAGTATAAAATCAGGATTCCACCATGATTTATCACAATAGAATACGACAAAAACACTTCCGCTAATTTTACCTCCATCATCTGTAAGCCTGTATCCGAATGCACTTGCTGTTGTTGCTACAGCAAAACCGGGACTGCCTTTTTTATCTGCCTTAAAATCCGAATACTTTAATTTAGTACCACTTCGCCATTCAATTACTGGTCCTTCCGAAGAAGCATAACAGGATGAATTATTGTCAACATTTGTCACACCTGTAGTATGATGGCTGCGGAATGGCTTATGGCTTACTGTTAGAAATGCACTTAGCAAGAATACAGTACTAATTGAAAATAGAATTAATAAGAATAGTTTTATAGTATGGTGCATGAAAGTTTGTCTTAGCTACTTATTTATAAACGCAATAACCTTAGAAAAGTTGTTGCCAAAAAAAGAAGCCCACAGAATAGTGGGCTTCATACAAATATTACAATTAAAGCAGAATTATAATTATTTGGTTTTATCAGGATATTCTGGAATATTTGGTATTGGTTTGTAATCTTTAAGTTGCTCAAGAATTACTTCAATGGCTTTGTTTAATTGTGCATCCTCTCCAGCGTACTCTTTTGCAGGATCATTCTCAATAACAATATCGGGTTCAACTCCAAATCCCTCAATCACCCAATTTCCATTTTCGTCAAATGGTGCAAATTCAGGACGCCGTAAATCACCACCATCAATAAAAGGCAATGAGCCACGAATTCCTACTACACCACCCCATGAACGAGTTCCAATCAAAGTTCCTATTTTGAGTTTTTTAAATTGATATGGGAATAGGTCACCATCCGAAGCTGAATAATTGTCTAAAAGCAATACTTTTGGGCCAAGCATCATTCCACGTGGTTTAGTGTTAACGGCGTTGTTTCTTGACATTCCGTAGAGAGAAAGCTCACGGTTAAGCCTTTCTATTATCATCGGTGATACGTTACCACCTCCATTCCCACGATCGTCAATAATTAAAGCCTTTTTATTTAACTGTGGATAGAAATGTTTTACGAATTCATTTAATCCTCCTCTTCCCATATCAGGAATGTGAATATAGCCAACTTGTCCATCTGTGGCCTTGTTCACTTTTTCAGTGTTATTCATAACCCAAGTGTAATAATATAGTCCAGCTTCATTAGCTGTTGGAATAACAATTATATCATGCGATCCATCTGTATCAGCTTTTGAGTTTACGGTTAATACAACTTGTTGTCCATCTGTTCCTAGTAGTAAACTATATATGTCGTCAACATCCTTCACAGAACTACCGTTAATTGCAATAATATAATCGCCTTCGTTTACGTCAACACCAACTTCTGTTAAAGGGGATCTTGTACCCCTTGTCCAATTTTCACCTGCAAGTATTTCATCAATTACAAAATAGCCTGATTTATCTTTGCTGATCTTAGCACCAAGCAAACCGGTTTTTATGCGTTTAGGTTTGGGTTTATCACCACCAAGTACGTATGAATGACCAACGCTAAGTTCACCAATCATCTCACCGATTATATAATTAAGATCGTTGCGGTTGTTTACATATGGAAGAAGTACTGAGTATTTCTCCTTTATAGATGGCCAGTCAACCCCATGCATGTTTGGAGCATAGAAGAAATCACGCATTTGTCTCCAGGATTCATCATATATTTGACCCCATTCTTCTTTGAGATTAACCATTACTTTCATGTTTGTCAAATCAAGGAATTTAGTTGGTTTGACCTTCCCTTTTGGTAGATCTATTACCGCATATTTACCCTTAACATTTACAAACATCTTTTTATAGTTGGCGGAGACTATGTACGAACCAACATCGCCAAGTTCAGTTTCTTTTTGGTTTTTTAAATTGTACAGCATTAGTTTAGTACCATTACCTCCAGATATATACTGATTGAAATATACATTGTTATCAATTGCTGTAATTTGCCAATAGTTACCAGCTTTAACCGGAAGTTTAATAATTCGATTTATTATTCCATCGAAGTCAATTTTTACGGTTAATTCATCAGTTTCTGTTTCGCCTTTATCCTTATCACTTTTTTTATCCTTGGTTTCTGATTTTTCAGGTTTTGCTTCTTTCTCAACACTCACCTCATCATTTTCAGGTTCAAATGGTGATGGGGTACTTTTTTCTAGAGTGACAAAATATATCTTACTCATATCGCGATATGCATGATTCCATTCTGTGTTACTATAGATTGGATTAAAATCGCGAGCTGATGTGAAAAATAGATATTTACCATTTGAATCAAATGCTGGTTGACCAGAATTGTACCATGTATCGGTTACAGGTTTTGATTCACTAGATTTCGTGTCGTAGATCAATATGCGATTAACTCCAAACGTTTGTGGTAATGTATAAGCTATCCATTTGCTATCGGGCGACCAATTATAATCTCGTACCTCCCATGAATCTGATTCATCAACTAGTACAACTTTCTTCGTATCAATATTAATATAACTCAAATTACCCATTTTATCACCCCAAAGAAGGTTTTTACCATCAGGAGACCAGATTGGATTGTATTTATAAGTATCGGAATTAAAAGTTAACTGTATAGCATCTTCCATTCCATTTTGGTTTTGGATGTAAATCTCATCCTCGCCTGTTCTGTCGCTAATAAATGATATAAATTCTCCTTTTGGCGACCATTCAACATTTCTGTCATGTACACCAGATGAGCCAGTTAGATTACGTGTGATACCTGATTTACCAGGAACTGTAAATACATCTCCACGAGCTCCAAAAACAACCCGTTTACCATCCGGAGAAACTGCCCATGAATTAATAAATTTTGACGCATCTTTTAGTTCATCTCTTCCAGTAGTAAAATCATTGTTAATATTAATTGTGATTTTTGTAATCGTTTCATCGGCAAAATTATAGTTGTAGATGTAACCACCGTTTTCATAAATTATTGACTCATTGCCAAGTGAAGGAAACTTAACATCAAAGTTTGTGTAGTTAGTTATTTTGGTAGTAGTTTTAGAGTTCAGATCATAAACGAACAAGTTCATTGTTCTGTCACGATCACTAAGGAAATATATTTTATCACCATGCCACATGGGGAAGATATTCTGATTATCATTATTTGTAATATTTATTGTTTCTTTAGTTACAAAATCATAAATCCATACATTATCTGCCATTCCGCCTTTGTAGTATTTCCATGTTCTGAATTCACGAAAAACCTTGTTGTAAGCCATTTTCTTGCCATCGTCAGAAAAAGTACACCATCCACCAGATGTAAAAGGTAATTCGTCTGAAAGACCTCCGTTTTTACTCACCTGAAATAGCTGTCCTTTAAATGAGTTGAATGATTGTTTACGTGAACGATATACTATTTCCTCATTATTTCGCCATGCCATAACGATATTATTCGGTCCCATCCTGTCTGAAATATCATCCCGATTAAGGGTAGCCGTATATGTTAACCTCTGTGGAATACCACCTTTTGAAGGAATAATAAATACTTCTGTATTACCATCATACTGTCCTGTAAAAGCTATGCTCTTTCCATCAGGTGAAAAATGGGCAAACATCTCATAACCATTAACATCACTGGTAAGTTTACGAGCTGTTCCTCCGGATAATGGCACCTGATATAAGTCTCCAGCATAAGTAAAAACAACTTTTTGTCCATGCACGGCAGGGAATCTTAATAACCTTGCGTCTTCTTGTGCCATTAAGTTTAAGCTGATAGCAAGTACAAATCCTAATAGTATTTTTTTCATCATCATAATGTATTTTATTTTTAAAGGCTTTTTAACTGCGAATACTGTGCCACTTTTTTATTTTGTTGATGAACAGAGAAGTAGTGTTTTGGAAGATTCGAGATGGTTTGTCATGTGTCCGATTTCAAACATCAGACGTACGATATCGAACACTCATGTATTGTTTTGTAATTCATTTATTATGTTAAAAAAGGTTTCTTGTTTAATGGTTATCTAAGACCATCTACAACTCTGATAATATCACATATATATACAATTTTAGTTGCAATTTCCTTATAACCAAGCCCTGAAAATGCTTCATAGTATTTCTTCATTTGGTCGTAATCCTGCTTCTTTTCTTCACCTGTTTTGTAATCAATAATTGTAAGCACATCATTTTGGATAACTACACGATCTGGTCTCACAACCTCACCATTACTAAGCATAATTTCTGTTTCATTTTTTATTACTTGACCAGGATCAAAGAACTTTTGCAAATCAGGATGAGATACTACGTTTATGATTGTATCTTCAATTATCTTAATATTTTTAATATCAAGCATGCCTGATATTGTTAAAAAATATATTGCATTCGTAATATCTTCAGTAGATTCAATTTCTGATAGTATCTTATGTATTAGCTTTCCGTATGATCTTGAAGATGTACCTATTAATGCTTCTTGAACAATATCATCGGAAAAAGCAACAGCAATCAAATCCTGCCACTTAGAAGAAATAAATGTATTTAATTTTATTATTTGGCTACTACTTTTTTCTGTAGTTGATTCACTATGGGTAAGTTCTCCAAAACTGTAACTCATTTTATCATCTTCCCACAATCCCTTATTCTTTAAATAGTAGATCATATAATCGGCAAACTTATCTCTAGGATTACCACTTTTAACTTGGGCAATTGTGTACAATACTTTTATTGGACGCGTAAAAGCAACATAAATGAGGTTTAAAAAGTCGAGTTCAGTTTTTGCCACTTCTTGCTCATAAATATGACCTTTGTTTATATGTTCTATTTTTCTAGTAAGTGGAAAAAGACCAACTTTAAGATCTTCAAACTCGGTGAGATTAATATCTTCCCAATATTCGTTTTTAGTGTTAGTGCGTTTAACATTTGCTGCATCCACAATAACCACTGGAAAATCAAGTCCCTTTGCTTTGTGTATAGTCATTACCTGGATTGCGTCAATATCCTCTGGCATTGTTATAAAAAGTTTTTCCTTTTTATCTTCCCAACGTTCAATAAACTTATCTAACGGTAATTTTGTTTCGAGAATAAAATCCAGTAGGTATTGGATGAATACATCAGCAGTATTTTGATGTACAATGTCAGTCAGGATAAATTCAGCAATTTCATATGTGGATAGCGATAGTATATCTTCTGGTAAGGCCCTTATATTGAAGTGATCAAAGATTTTATTAATTCCAGAATTACTTTTCTTTTGAATTGCCCTGAATTCATCATCAAATGATTCGGTTTGGGAAATAATACTTAGGTAGTTTTCCAAAAATTCTGCTAAAGCCAGTTCGTTATCAGGGTAAACAAGTAATCTGAAAGACGCAATTATTAGTCTTACTTTAGGTGAATTTGTAAGAAGAAGTGATTCAGATGAAACGACATTGTAGTTCTTCTCGAGAAGAAATTCGGAAATGCTGATGGCATTTTTTCCAGTTCTGCAGAGTATGCAAATATCTTTTTCTTTGGTTCCTTTATCCTTGAGTTCTTCTATAAAATTAGCAATTTTTAGAAGCTTCTTTTGTTCATAAACGTCAGCCTGATCTTCATCAACAAAGTTCAATGAAACCAATCCGGGTCCTTTGTTGATGTCAGGAATTTCTTGTTTATGATTTTCAAAAATCACTTTGGTTCTTTCCGAAAGAGGTTCAATAATTGTTTGGAAAAAATCGTTATTGAATTTTATAATCTCACTTGTTGATCTCCAGTTTGATGATAATATAATCTGTTCATATTCTCTTTGTAAAATATTTTGACGGGAAAGAGATAATTGAGAGCCATCATTAGCATATAAATTTGGGAGATTTGAAAAAAGTTCTACTTCGCCATTTCTGAATCTATAAATCGCTTGTTTAGCATCACCAACAAGCATATTGAAATTTCCGTAAGAAAGTGATTCCTCAATAAGTGGTAGCAGATTGTACCACTGTAATAACGAAGTATCCTGGAATTCATCTATAAGAAAGTACCGATATCTTCTGCCAAGGCGTTCATAAATAAATGGTATAGGTTGATCTGCGATTTCAGCACTTATCTTTTTGTTAAACTCTGAAATATGAACCTTGCCGGTTTTTTCAGTATATTCGGTAAACAGAGTTTTAATTTCATGAACCAATGCCAGTGAATATATCTTACTGTAAATTAATCGATGAAAAAAATAACTATCTACTGTTTTTAAGATATTATTATAATAATCGACTAACTCGGATACAATATTACTAATTGCGTGTTGTACTTTTGCATTTGCTTTTGAACCAAACCAGCAGTTCTCATCTATTGTTTTCTGAGCCGTTTTTCCGGGAAAAAGCTTTTCATCAGGAATATTAAATTTTTTCAGTTTAGTGAAATAGCCCATTATTCCATTTTTACCGCCAAAAAAATCTCCGATCTCTAAATTGTTGTTTTCGACCAGGTTAATAGCATCGGATGCATCTTGAATTATTTTTGATCTTTCAATGTTAATTTTCTTCTTTAACCTGATGATTATACTGCCAAGTTGACTGATGTTGAGATTGTCAAGTTTGCTAATATGTTGAAATCCATCCTCATACATGTGATGTTTAATAAAGTCAACAAGCTTGTTAGTGGGATCGTAACTATTTTCTTCATCGGCTTGTGAAAGCACAAAATCGATTAACACTTTTGTTAGCTCTTTATCAGCACCTACCTTGTCGTACAAATTTTGAATTATATCAGGAATTATTTCGTCATCATCAATTACAACTTCAAAATTTTGTGGGAGCTGAACATCGGTAGCGAATGTCCTTATTACCCTGTGGATGAAAGAATCTATGGTGCTTATAGCAAACTCATCATAATTATGAATTATTAACGATAAAAGTTTTTGAGAACGGTTAATGAGAGTTGCATTGTCAAAATTAAGTGCCTTAATAAGGGATGAATACTTCTGTGCAGGTTTTTTATTCTCNTCTCCTAACTCTTTTAAGGTTTCAATAACACGACTCTTCATTTCGTTAGCAGCCTTATTGGTGAAAGTTATCGCAAGAATATGTCTGAAGAATTCAGGTTCTGACAAGGCTATTTTAAGATACTCGTTTACTAGCGTTGTTGTTTTACCTGAACCTGCTGAAGATTTGTATACTACTAAAGGCATTAGATGTTTCTTGTTGAGTTAAATTTGGTACATTTAACTTTTAACTCAATATAAAATTAACTTTTTCGTAATTTGCTGATTATTTGAAATTATTTTCAATAAATATATACCATCAGGGAGTCCGAATTGTCTGGTACTCATTTTGACATTAACGGCTCCCGGTATATGATTAAATATTGTTTTATTTCCTACTTTAAACCCCATCGTGTTAAAGATAGTAATCTGAATATCTGATGCTGAAAGTAAGTCGAACGAGATATTTATTAAATCATGTGTAGGAACTGGAAATATCTTCACATTATCAATATCAAGATTTGAATAATTACTAACGCCAGAGGGCAACATACGTGCAGAGTCAATATAAGTAACTATTACTCCTCCAAAACTTGACGTTATTTGTAACAATGGAACTTTTTGTCCTTTGCCCAACCAACTGTATTCCGTATATTCACGATTAATTGGTAAGCCAATTCCTAGTGAATCAATATAAATACTGTCGAATTCAATAACTTCTGACTTTTGTCTTAATACCTCAAAGGTTCCATAAGGAGTGGATAATATACCCCAGCCATCAACCATATTTGAGCGACTTATCTTTTTGCTAATATGTCCAACGTTGGGTAGGCTAATTGAATATTCTGCATATGAGCTTCCAGAGTTTCCATAGTCCATCGGAAATTGGTAAAGTTTGTCGTGTGAACCAAACTTTAATGGTATAGGAATTCCGTAAAGGGTGAATCCTTCACCGGCAACTCCAAAATAATTGTTGGTATTATTGAAAAATGTATAAGAATCAGTTATTGGAAAATCAGGAATTGGTATACTGTTGCTCTTTGCATTTACAAGGTTTGAGGAGCCCAAGAAAAACAGACCATAAAGAAATGGGACATCAGTAAGACTAATAAAAGTATCTACACTTTGACTAATCGGAGTAAGCTGGGAGAAATCCCAAAAGTAGTTTTCTCCAGTTTCCTGGTAATTGATAAAATCGAGGTTTAACCCAATGCTTGTGCGGACTATATCATCAGGAGAAGGCATGTCAGTACTAACAATACTTATCTGCGCTGTAAGTTGAAGAATTGTGATCAATAATACAACTAATAATAATCCACATTTTTTATTGATCAGCTTCATCTTCCGGTTTTTGTGAGTCATGATTTTGCTTGTTCTTTTTCTTATTTTTCTTGTCCTTTTTTCTTGATGCAAACAGCTCAGCAATGTTATTGAAATCCTTTCGAAATGCTATTCCAACCCCCTGAGTATATGGCGATGTTTGATCATAGTTATTATAGTTATACCATGAGTTTACATTTGAATGATTAAATACTTTAAGAACCCATTGCCCATCGGGAGTTAACTTATAACCTATATCAACATCACCTACAATATTACTGGCACTTTGTTGACTACGGTCGTACGTCATCCCAAAATTACCATCAATAGTTAATCTGTCATCAAATAGCTGGGTTGAAAGAGCAACCTCAAATTCTTGCTGCGACACCTCATCACCCGGTTTATAATTAAGACCGATATCTACATTTTCACTTATCTGCGAAAGCAGGCTACTTAACTGGTTAGCGATAACATTGTAATAGGAGCTTTGTAGGCTAACATTGGCGGCATTGTTAAAACTGAATGTTCCGAGTACTAATAGTGATATCATTTGCTGGTTCATCATTGCTGTGTTTGTAGTGTCAAGTTCTGAATATACAGCCCTTTGCAAATCTGGATCAATATCTGGGAGCTTTATCTCAAACTTGATGTTGGGATTAAGTAATTCTCCGGTTAAAACAACAAAACATTCAACTGTTACTTTATTTCTATATGATGCGGTTGAGTCGACCACAATGCCTAAACTTGAGAGATTGGTTTTAACTTTATACATACCCTTTATGCTTACATTGGCAGAATAAGGGTTTCCAGTCCATGATATTCGCCCCCCTTTTACCAATGAAAAACGCTTGCTTACGAGGTTTCCAATTTTAAAATGAAACATGCCGTCATTCACAACATAATCCCCCACTAAGTTAAATTTACCAAACGAGTTAACACCCAGTGCAAGATTTGAACTTCCACGTGCTTCAATAGTTCCCATATCAGCGGGTAATGAAATTTTTACTTGAGCCTCAGGAGTAACCTCCATGTTAACACCTATGTTATAATTAAGTTGATTTTTTTTCTTTTCATTTGTATACGCCAAAATTTCCTTTTCCGATATGGTGTCATAAGCTGGTTTAGTAAATATAATATAATCCTTATCAGATATTTCTACTGAATAATTAAGTGGCAATATTACCGAAGTTCCTTTTTGAGTTTTTATTTTAATACTAAGGTCAACATTATTAGGATCTCCGCTCATTTTTAAATCTCCCGAAGCAAAGGCAGTACCATAATACAAGTCGTTCATGTGCTCGGTTGTATTAAAAAAAAGCAATCCAGATGTAGTAATAACAACATCAAACTTTGGTTCACTAAAGTTGTTGTGGATTAAACTTCCGTTTATAGATGCCTGATTGCCAAGTGTGTCGTATATTACAAGCTTATCGAACCGGATACCGTTCTTAACAAATTCTATTGAGTTTGAGAAGGAATATTTGGTGTTCAAGTATACAACTCTCATTGCGGTTCGTTGCATTTCAACAGTTCCCGTTATAATAGGTTCTAATGCACTTCCTCTTATTTCAAGTTTCCCAGATGTTGTTCCTTCAAGCTGGTTTACAAAAGTGCTCAAAAAAGGCTCGAGGGTTCTTAACTTGAATCTGTTAAAAGAAACATTAATATTTAGATTATCATCTTTTTTAGTCGGATAATAATAACCATTTGCCAAAAAAACTTCGCCTTTTCCAGCATTTCCTTGTCTTATTATTTGTGATTTAATATAAATTGAATTGTTGGTATTATCCCATGTGTTAAATAAATTAGCATCGCCTAAATACTCATGATTTAGAGTTAATTCTTTGATGCTAATGTTGGAAACTAGAGTTGGATTATTTTTTATCAGACTAAGGTTAAGAGATCCGCTTATTCGACCATCCAAGTCAATATTCATAGGTCTGGTAATAATGTCAAAATAGGATAAGTCCCAATCAGTAAATTGAGCTTCAAGATTTTCATTCTCATTTTTTGGAATAGTTCCAATAAGTTTAAATTCTGATCTTCCTGCTTCTATATCAAAGTTATGAAAGTATGTCTGATCCTTATGTATTACAACTAAATTATTTGTGTCAATGCTCCATGGAATATTGTTAACAAATACATCAGCTTGTCCAATATTAATTTTTGTTGAATCAAGTGTTTTCGAAACATAACCTTGCAGAATTCCTGAATTTTTCAATACCTGATTTCGATTATCCCAGTTTATACCAAAGGTTACAGAGTCGTTGCCAATTCTTGCAGATAAACTAAAATCATCTATGCCAAATGCAAGAGTATCTTCAGGAGTACTGTCTTTGAGTATTAATTTCGATATTGTAAAATCACTAAATAGATGATTGTTTTTGCTATATACAGTCAGCACACTGCTATCTATTATTAAATCATTAATTTGGATTTTATCTGCAAAGAGATTGAGTTTGACGTCATTATTTTCAAAATTAATTTCAGAATGTACATAAGTATTTGGGGCGAATGAAATTCCTGAAAGAAACTGTTCACTGAAAATTGTTGGTTTAGTTACATTAACAGATATATTGGCATATTTATTACCAATTAACTTGGATGTATCTGTCTGAAATAAATTATAATAATGATCAGGCAATCTCAAAATACTTTGTGTAAGCGTTGAGATATTGTAATTACCAGTAACACCGACATCAATAATGTCTGAGTTCAGAGAGATATTAGTATTTCCAAGATGGTCAGTAGTTTTTGTTAATACTATGGTATCAATTGTGTACTCTTTTTTATCGAATACTAGTCTGCAATCATTTAATGAGATATCTGCATTTAATTTATTAATATCGGTACCAATTACTTTTGCTTTAAGTTGGGATGATAAATTTATATTCTGATCATACCATAGATTAAGTTTGTTTAGATTAGCCCGAATTATATTTGAATTAACAGTGAATATATTTTTTTCAGTCAAATCTGCTTTGGCAGAAGCGGTCATTATTAAATTTTTGTCACCAACTTGTAGGTCAACAGTTGCTGAGTCATATGAATAGTTACCATCAAAATCAATTCTCCGATAATTGTAACCAAGTAAATCCACATTAGTTAGGGTTCCTGAAGAAACGTAATTGATTTTTTGTGGAGATTTACCTACTGCTGTAACTTTAATATTAAAACTAATATCCCCTAGTGCCCTGGTTTGGTTCAAAAAATCTCCGATGTTAACAGTGTCACCAGTTAAAGAAACATCAAATGAAACTGAGTTATCTGGTGAATGTTTAAATTTTACACCTGATTTTATTTTTCCGAAGCTCGTTAATATGTCTATATCGCTTGAAAAATCCTCAAAATAACCGTTAAAATTTCCTTGAAAGGTAATTTGTTCGTTAGAAGGTATGACATTGGAAAGATCAAGATGTTTTTCATCAATTGGTAAAAAAAACTTATTAATATCTTGTGGATTAGTAGTAATAGATAACTCATTGCCTACCATAAGGGTAGATGAAAAGACTGGTAGTCCAGTAAAACTAATATCACCTGAAATTCTTGTATCTGCTCCAAATTTAATTTTAAGGTTTTCTGACTTCATATTTCTTACCGGCCCACTTATTTTTCCTGTGATCCCGATAATATTCGGCATCTCAAAAAGAATATTGGCAAAATAGCCCAGATCTGCAATGTTAATTGTTGTAGGTCTTATGTTCGCCAACATATTAACAGAGTCGATATAGTAGCGAAATGATAAATAGTTTGAATATTCCATGCCAAAATCGGCATCAATATCTGAATTTTCGAGGTTAATAAGTGTATTATTTGTATAAAGGCCTTTTGAACTTAGAATAAAATCAGCACTCATTTTTTTTACCACAATACCCGATTTTTCCTTTGCAGAAAGTTTTTTTATCTTGAAATTAAGAGAATCCCCTTCTAATTTAAAATCACTTATATCAAGACTGATACTATCGATAACCATATTCGCATAATCCATAGTATTTTCCCGATAGCCAAAGTTTTTATTTTGATTGAATAAGTTAAATGATGAATTACTGATTTTAACTGAGCCCGAATAAAACTTAAAAGGTGTTCCAGACTTTTTTCCACCTCTTGAAAACTTTTTGATTATTAATGCTAAATTACTAGTAGTATCAGCATTGTAGGACCCCATATTTAATTGCACACTATCGAGTTCAATAGATAAAAATTTAAAATTGTTTAGACTTAGACTTGTAATTACTGGCATGGCAGAAAGCTTGCCTACACTCAGTAATGTGTTTTTATTTTGATCCTCTACCTTAAATCCTTCAACATTTATACCATCAAAAATGCCTATGTTAATTGAATTAATACTAACTTTTTGACCCAGATTGTTAGTTATGATATCGGCAGCAAGTTTTGCAGAAATAGTTTGAACCATGGGATTCAGAAACAGAAATGTTAATACAAAAGGAATTATTGCTGCCACAAGTAGAAAATATAGCAGAATAGATAAGATCTTTTTTTTAATATTTTTGCGGACAGATTTCTTCTTCAAATGATATATATATTAGGCATAGAATCATCCTGCGACGACACATCTGCATCAGTACTAAAAGATAACAGAGTTTTGTCGAATATTATTGCAAATCAAAGTATTCATAGCTCTTATGGTGGAGTAGTACCTGAGTTAGCTTCAAGAGCACACCAACAAAATATTATACCTGTAGTTGATGCCGCTCTTAAAGAGGCAAATATAAAGAAAAATCAATTGAACGCTGTTGCTTTTACAAGAGGTCCCGGCCTGCTTGGATCGTTGTTGGTTGGAACTTCTTTCACCAAATCATTCGCATTGGCTCTTGGTATTCCAATGGTTGAAGTTGATCATTTGAGAGCCCATATACTTGCTCATTTTTTAGATGATGAGAACGGAAGCCAATCGCCATCTTTTCCTTTTCTGTGTCTTACTGTTTCTGGTGGACACACACAGATTGTTAAAGTAATTAGCCCTTATGACATGGTCATTATAGGAAACACTATTGATGATGCTGCCGGAGAAGCATTTGACAAAGCGGCCAAAATTATGGGGTTACCGTATCCTGGTGGACCTGAGATTGATAAACTGGCCAAAATTGGTAATGCCAATGCATTTCATTTTCCAAAACCCAGAATACAAGGTTTAGATTTCAGCTTCAGCGGACTAAAAACATCATTTTTATATTTTTTGCGAGATAGATTGAAAGAAGATGAGGACTTTATTGAGAAAAACAAGACTGATCTGGCAGCATCAATTCAAGCTACCATTATTGATATACTCATAGATAAATTAAAGAAAGCTGTAAATGCTACTGGAATTAATGAAATTGCTATTGCCGGTGGAGTATCGGCTAACTCTGGATTGAGGTCACAACTAAAACAAACTGCTAATACCGTAGGGTGGAAAGTATATATTCCAGACCTAAAATTTACAACCGATAATGCTGCTATGATTGCTATCGCCGGGTATTTTAAATATTTAGAAAAGGATTTCGCCAAGCTAGATGTTACGCCCTATGCAAGGAGTAAGTTTTAGGTGAGTGAATCAACTGTAAATTAACTTCCTGCTGGTCCCAATAATAGTATATGTTTAAAGCTAACTCTACAAAAACAACTATCTTTACAAATATTTAAACCCAAAGTTTATGAAAAGAATAGCTGTTTTCCCTGGTTCATTCGACCCTGTTACACTAGGTCATGTAAGTATAATTAATCGGGCAATTCCGATGTTCGATCAGATAATAATAAGCATTGGCGTTAATTCTGAAAAGAAGTGCATGTTTACACTTGACCAGAGAACGTATTGGATTAAAGAAATATTTAAGTCTGAGCCAAATGTAAGTGTTGATTCTTATACCGGACTTACGATTGACCATTGCAGAAAAAGGAATGCAAACTATATACTTAGAGGTTTACGCACAGCTGCCGATTTTGAATTTGAAAGAGGTATTGGACAAATTAATAAAAAATTGGCTGACGATATTGAAACTGTGTTTTTACTTACCGAGGCTCGTTATACACCAATTTCATCATCAATCATTAGGGACGTTATTAGGAACGGAGGAGACGTTAGTGAAATGATTCCATCTGAAGTGGATTTTAAGAAAAAATAATACCTAAGTTTTTGCTCAAATGCATATTACATGAATAAACGGATTGCAATATTTCTTTTCATTCTAGTTTCATTATCAGGGCTTTCGCAAGATGTAACAATAGTTGGAACCGCTGCAGGTCAACCTGGAAAACTTGTTAGAATTATTGATTATGCCGATCAGTTTTCAAAACTTGAACAAACTATTGCACAAACACAAACTAACATATCAGGTGAGTTCGTTCTACAACTTGATATTGCCAAAACAACATTCGCATATTTAGCCTTAGATCTCGAAAAGGGAGAGTTTTATTTGTCACCGGCAGCAAATTATAAATTCAATATTATTGCTGACACTGTACTAAGCGAGCAGTCTATATTTGATAGGCTCCCACTAAATTTTACAGTAGTTGCTGATGATGACGGCACACAGCTTGCTATAGAGGATTTTAATATAGCATATAATGATTTTATTTACAATAATATCAAGGTTATTTACAAGAGTAAAGACAAATCGGTGGTAATGAATTTTGTAATTGATATGCAAAGGAAATATGCTACTAATCAACCTGATTACGTTAGTAATTATGTTGAATATTCATTAGCATCATTATTATGGTTAAGCAACAAAGAAAGCAACAAGCAGATACTTGGTAACTACTTTATTAACAAGCCAGTACTATACGATAATATACAATACACTGAATTTTTTAAGGAGTTTTTCAAAAACTATTTTGATGGTGAGAAGATATATACTTATGAAGAACTTATTCTTGGCATTAATAGCCCAGAACCTAATAACAAAGTTGATGAGCTGCTACTACGTGACGAACAATTAGAGCTTGATAACAGGGTTCGTGAGATTGTTGAGATGTTATTGCTATCAAGAAATTATCATAACCGAGATGCAAATAAAGACCGAATTATTTCAAAGCTGATAAATATTGCCCGTATTTCTAATTACGATGAAAACAGAATCATTGCAGAGAATTTCATTGTTAAATTACAAGAACTACAGAATGGTACAATGGCTCCATCATTTACCCTACTTAATTCTAATAATGATTCCATTTCATTAGATGATTTTCAGGGTAAGTTTGTGTTGTTATCTTTCGTTAAAGAAGATTGTAATATTTGTAATTTTTATATGCAACTTCTTGACGATCTTAAGAAGCGAAATGGAGACAAGTTTGAGATTGTCACAATTATCGCAGGAGATAGTACTAATAAATTGACCAACTTTACTCAGAAAAAAGGATATCAATGGCCAATATTGAAGTCAGGTAACAAAATACTATTACTCGAAGATTATAAGATACGTGCATATCCTTCATATATTTTCATTAATCCTGATGGCACAATCGCATATGCTCATCTTCCAATGCCAGATGAAAATATGGAGCTATATTTACAGAGGTTTATGAGTAGATATAACAATAAGGTTAAATAACTTCTTTATTTCTTATCGATAAAAACTTTTGTGATAAGAAATTGATTACCCGATTTTAGATGAACAAGATATATTCCTGATGGCAAATCAGTTGTTATTTGCTTTGAAAATCCACTAACTATATTTTCACCCAAATATTTGTTAAATACTTTTTTACCTTGAGTATTAAAGATGCTAATAGTGAGGTTGCTAATATTCTCATTTACCGCAACCTCAAAATTACCATTATTGGGATTTGGATGAATAACAATAATGCCAGACAAGTCTGATATGTTCTCAGGTACACCTATAGCACATTCATTAAAATCGAATAAAATAGTTATACTATTTGAATCAATACAGCCGGTATAACCGTTAGTTACCCTAACAGCGTGACTTTGATAGTCAGTCCAGTTACCATTTGTAGAAGCTGTATAATAACGGTTTACGAGGTTAGCATCCAACCAAAAATATTCCGTATTCGGTGGATCAATATCAAATCCGGAATCGAGTGTTATGGTGTCGCGTACACACACTATTATTGAATCAATGCCAATTACATTAGCATCCTCAGGTATCAAATCAATTTCAGGTAAAGGGTTAACCGTTATTGTTATGTCAGCTTCAAATTCATTTTCATACTGATCCTTTAACAGTAGATAATAGACAGTTGTAACATCAGGCGTTACATAAATTGATGCCTGGTTGGAAGTGAACCCAGTTGGATCTGAAGTCCATTCATATGTGTATTCAAATCCGCCACCTGTTGCGTTCGCATAGATTGTTGTTGATTGTCCTAAACATATTTCCATAGAATCAGACATTGGAAAAGCAGCTAGTCCACCACCGCTTGCATTTATTAGAACATTGTCTGGTGCACTTTGACATTCATTTTCATCTGTTACCCATAAAGAAAATACTGTAGGTTCATATAATGGTAAGGTAGCTGGATTTGGAATTGTATTTGTTACCAGCCAGCTTGAGGGTTCCCATAGATAATTGTAAGCACCGTTACCGCCACTTGCACTTCCGCTCAAGGATGTTGATGTTCCCTCGTTTATCACTTGGTCATCACCAGCATTTGCCGTAGGGACCTCATTAACTATAACAAATATACTGTCAGTAATGTCAGTGTAACCATCTGTTACATTCACAATGTACCAAATATCATCAGTTGGAAAATCTGATGGATTTTGCTCAGAAGAATTAAACCCGGATGGATCTGAAGTCCAAACATAAGTATAACTTCCAGAACCGCCATCAGGGAAAACAAATAGGTCGACTCTTTCACCATTGCATATTTCATTGCTGCTGGCACTCATTGTAATACCCAGAGGGCCACCAACAACATTCACCCACATAGTATCTTCACCAACACATGTACTTACCAAATCACTGACCGATAAGAAAAACTGAGTGCTCGCTGTTAGGCTCACAGTTGTTGGATTAGGTGAGTTGGGATCATCTAATAACTCAGGAGGTTCCCAGCTGTAGAAGTAGTTGCCAGAGCCCCCATCTGCTGATCCGTCAAGAGTTGCTGTTCCTGCATAAGGTATATCAATGTCTTCTCCTGCATTAACATTTGGTGATTCTAAGTCTACAAAAAAGTCATAAGTTACATTTTGTGCATAATTATCACAAGCATCCGAAATAAAGCTAAATTGTTTTATTTCAATAGTAAAATCACCACCTTGGTAGATTGCAGGTGAAAAATATAATGTGTATTCACGTTCATTATCACCGCCAAGGGCACATGTTTCACCATATAAACTGTCAACTGTATATGGGCCTCCCGGACCCTCAAGTTTAAAATCATTCGCTTGAATTGAGTTGCATTTAACGTTTTCATTAAACTCAATAATTAGTTCATTTGTTCCACAAGAGGTGATTAAATCCTCACCAATATAATCTACAAACGGGACTTGGTCATCAAGTATAACTGCGGTTGAAGCACTAAAATCCAAAGTGTAGCCTCCAGGAGATTGTGTCCAGTCACTAACAACAAGAACATAGGTTTCGCCTTCATACACAGGAAGGTCGATATTCCATTTGTTTGTATATCCGCCATTGTTACAGTTTACAACCCCACCATTAAGTGTGGATATCCCAGTTGCCCCATGATATCCAATACCTCCAGCTGCATTACAGCTTGATAGAATATTATCTACATTATTCCAGATGTCGCCACAATCATTCTCTGTAAGATCAAAAACTGCCCAGTCGTAATCGTCGTTTTGGTCCTGAGGAGTTATTTCAAACTTTAGATCGCCAGATTCAATAACCGTCCAAATATACCAACGACTGTTGTGTTCCCCATCCATACAATGACTTGGGCAATTATTACCCGTAGGAGGTATTTCATCGTAGTTGCCATTGCCAGTTGCTGTAAACTCTTCTATGTATATGTAATCGCACACAGGAATAGCTCCTAGGCAATCCTGGGTGGTTGGAGTTTGTGAACAAATTCTTCCAATTAATGTAAAATTCAGAATTAGAATTATCAGAGTTATGTTAGGAATTTTAGTAAAATATTTTCGTTTCATTACAAAATGTTATAATTGAATTTCATTACAAAGTTAAGGCAATATTATTTTATTACTTAAAAATACAGATTATTCACCCCTAAATATAGGTCTTCTTTTTTCAAGAAAAGCATTTTTACCTTCTACAAAGTCATAGCTATTATATGCTTTTCGACGTAAATCATTAATGCGTTCAAAAACAGATGGAGTCATCGGTCGTGCTTTCCCTAACAAATTTAATTGTTCTTTAATAACACTTATGCTATAAGGAGAATTGCTTGTAATTTTTTGAGCCAGATCAAAAGTAAAACTCTCTATCTCGTCATCATCCACAAGATTGTTTATTATGCCAAGGTTGTAGGCCCTTGTTGCATTAATAGGATTGGCTGTAAAAAATAACTCTTTAGCAATATTTATTTCCACAACATTCAAGAAATGTAATAATCCTGTTGCATTGTATGGCACACCAATTTTTGCCGGAGTGATGGCAAATGAACAACTCGGCGACCCAATTATCATATCACATGTGACAGCAAAGTCGAAACCACCTCCCCAAACAGAACCTGTTACCATAGCTATAATCGGTGCATTATGGTCTTCAATCTTCCGCATAAGCTCTTCAAGTGGGTGGCTGTATGGAAGAGGATCCTTCCCGGGCTCGGGTAGCTCATTAATATCCAAGCCGGCTGACCAAACTTTTGCGTCAGGATTACTTCTTATAATTACAACTCTAACATTCTTATCTGAAAACTTATCTAATGATTGTTCAATTTCTTTAAGCATTTCAAAACTCAATGCGTTACTCTTACTATCATTATTAAAAGTTATAGTAGCAACGTCATCTATAATTGAAATTTTAATAAATTTCATATTGCTGTTTGATAAATAAAGTATAAAACTAAGTGTTTTGTTTAATTTTGGCAGATATAATCAAAAAAAAAATGATAAAACGCATAATAGTAATTGGCTTATTAATTGCAACTATCTCTGGAATTTCTCAGGAATACAGTATTAGTGGTACAATATCAGGTTTGGAAAATGAAAACCTATATTTAATGCAATTGATGGGTGAAAAGCGCAAGATAGTTGACACGGCACAAACAGATATTACGGGTGCATTTACATTTATTCTTCCCGAAAAACGTGAGAGCGGTATGTATGTAGTAATTAAGGGACCTGGACAAGCAGTAGAACTTATTTACAATAATGAGAATATTCAATTCACAACTTCAGGATTTACCAATGATGATGGGATTCAGATCATAAGCTCGATTGAGAATCTTATTTATTATGATTATCTTGGTATTAAGGGAATAAATATGTACAAGTTAGATGTATTGAACACACTCATAAAAAATTATCCACCTAATGATGAGTTCTTTCAGGATGCACTAAAACAGTTTAAGTTTCTGCAAAACAAATTGGTTAAACGCATTGATGAATTAATTAAGAATAATCCCACTACTCTTGCTTCCCGGTACATACAAAACGACCGACCTGTGTTTGTTGATCTTACACTGAGTAATGATGATCAAAATGTGATGCTAAAAAAGCACTATTTTGACAATGTGAGTTTTAGTGATACTATGCTAATTAGAAGTACAATCCTCACATCAAAAGTGGTTGGCTACCTCTCTCTCTATCAGAATAATGCAAATTCGCAGGAGGAGTTAGAAGACAATATGTTAATAGGTGTTGATTCGATATTTAGCTATGCGCAAGAAAATCAACAGGTATACGAGTTTTTAGTAGATTTTTTAATAAGTGGTTTTGAATCTATTGGCTTTGAAAAGGGTCTTGAACATATCGCAAATGCAAGTTCTCTTGATAAATTTTGTGAAAATACAGAGCGTAAACAAAAGCTTGAAAATAAATTTGAACTTATTAAAAGACTTGCTATTGGCCAAACTGCACCCGATTTTGTTACCACAGATATAGTTGGTAGAGAAGTTACTTTGAGTAAAATTGACGCTGAAAGAACATTGCTTGTTTTTTGGGCTAGCTGGTGCTCTCATTGTGATGATATTTTGCCGATAATTAATTCATATTACAGCAATGGAATAAATATGGAAGTTGTTTCTGTTTCTATTGATGAATCAAAAGATGACTTGATGAAAAGTATAAATGAAACTAATTATGGTTGGATACAAATTGCTGAACTAAATGGATGGAATGGTCCCATAATTGAAGAATATGGAATCGTAGCTACACCTTCCATTTTTGTGCTCGATGAGAATAAAAAAATTATAGGTAAACCTGTTGGTCACAATGAATTGGAAAAAATTTTAGCACCTAACAAAACTGAACGCTAGCATTGCCATTTAAGTATTATAATTTAAAGCGGGGATATGAAAGGAACACATTAACGGAAAAATGTGTTAAAAGAAATTATAATCCCGAAGCAAGTACGTCGACAATATGAGCAACTTTGATTGGGAGGTTTTGTTTTTTAATATAACCGTCAAGCTGCATTAGGCATGAGCTGTCGGTTGAAATAATATATTCTGCTCCTGTGTCAAGTGCATTACGGACTTTCTGTTCGGCCATTGCCGTGGAGATTGGTTCAAATTTTATTGAAAATGTACCGCCAAACCCACAACATTCATGAGTGTTTTTCATTTCAACAAGTTGTAAACCCTTTACATTTTCCAACAATTGCCGAGGTTCGTTATTTAGCTTGTATTCGCGTAAAGCGGCACATGAATCATGGTAGGTTACATTATGTTCAAATACCGAGTCAAAATTAGTAACCTTAACAACATTCACTAAAAAGTCGGTTATTTCGTACATGTTTCGCTGTAATTGTTTGTATTCGTTGTGATATGCTCCGTTAAAAAAAAGTTCATCATAACCATTACGGACATAACCAATGCATGAAGCAGAAGGTCCTACAATCAGACGTTCGCTATTGAAGTCAGTAATAAATTTTTCTCCTAGCTTTTTAGCATCATCCCAAAATCCACTATTAAAAGCCATCTGACCGCAGCATGTTTGGTTGGTATTGTAATGAACCTTTACACCAGCCTTCTCCAATACTTTAATCATATTAAATCCCGTTTGGGGATAAACCTGATCAATAAAACAAGGAATAAATAAATCGACTTCCATTGGATTCATCTGCACAATTAATTACTTTGTGTTTCAGTAATTTTTGAAACTGCAAACTTAAGTTTTTTAAAATCATCCCAAAACTCAGGATACGATTTATTAACAACATTTGGATCACAAATCTCAATATTATTGTATTTAAGAACCAAAGGTGCCAGACACATCGCTATACGATGATCGCCATAAGTATTGAATACTAAGTTATTATCAGATATCTCTCTATTTGGTGATAAGCGATATCTATTATTAAATTTTTTTAGTGAAGTTCCAATTTTTTTTAATTCCTGTCCTAATGCATCTATTCTGTTAGATTCTTTAAAAGCTAAATGTCCTATATTTTTGTAATCAGAATTAATACCTAGAGCTGCACATGTTGCCATAACGGCAGGAACAATATCGGGGTAACTTTCAAAGTTGAAAGAAAATTTCTCAACAACATTATCTGTCTTAATGAGCCTGATCCCTTCGCTATCAAAAATAGTTTCGACTCCCAGCTGTGTGAATATATCAATAAGTACACTGTCTCCTTGCATACTATTTTTAGTAAGGCCAGGAATCTTTATCTCAACATCTTCTGCCAGGGCAGCTGTTTCATACCAATATGACGCCGAACTCCAATCAGCTTCAACTTTACAAGAGCGAAAAAGGTAAGGTTTTGGCTCAATATTAATTCCATTTTTATTGAACTCAACATTAGCCCCAAACTCCATCATTAACTTACTAGTCATTTCTATGTAAGGGAATGAAACAGGATGCTCCCTAAATCTCAGCTTTAAACCTTCTTTCAATAAAGGACCTATCATCATAATGGCACTCGCAAATTGACTGCTTTCTGAGACATCAATCTCAATTTCACCGCCACTAATATTTCTGCCTTTAATAAACAGGGGCAAAAACCCTGCTATATTTGTATATGTTATTTCGGCACCCAGCTGTTTGAGGCCATCAACGAGGCCTTTAATAGGGCGTTGCTTCATCCTTTGGTTGCCTGTTATAATCCAACTACCTTCTTTAATAGTTAAAAATGCGGTTAAAAAGCGTGAAACTGTTCCTGCATTTTTGGCATCCACTAGAACCGGTGTAGCCGTTTTCTGGTAGTCTCTTATACTGATAAGATATTCTTGTAAACGTTGTGTGTCGTCTGATATCGACAAATTTTTAATTGGATGAGTAATCCCAGATAACTCCCTGATTATCAAGATGCGGTTACTGATGCTTTTTGATCCGCAAATACTTACTTCCCCATAAACTTTAGTTGAAATCCTATTTAATTTGATGCTCGACACTTAATCGTTACTTTTTCGTTTAAGATAAAATTCAAGGCTTTGAATAATCAGACTATTGTCAACTTCAATTTCATGGACAGCTTTTCCTAATTTTTTCAGTAGACTAAAGTTATGTTTGTTGTCCCTAACTTTTTTATCTTGTTTCATTAGCTGGATAATTTCAGGAATATCGTCTTGTGAGAAATCAAAACGAAGAAAATTTCTGTCGATCATGTTAACTATTTTGCTCAGGTGTGAACTTTCAATATTAAACATTTGTGCTGACAACCAAGATTCGCAAATCATGCCAGCAGCAATAGCCATACCGTGAGTTACAGGATTATCAGAGTTTAAGTAATATGTTTCAAAAGCATGGCCTATAGTATGACCGAAATTAAGATTTTTCCTAATGCCCTTCTCAAGTGTGTCTGATCGAACGATGTCAATTTTATCTCTTGCAGCCTTAATAATAACTCTTGTCCAATCATCAACATTCTTAAAGTTACAACCTTCCAACTGTTGCCAAAGATCTTTATCAAGTATCAAACAATATTTAAGCACCTCTGCAAAACCTGATTGCCATTCTAACTCTTCAAGTGTTTTTAAAAATATGGGATCAATAATTACACATTGTGGGTTCACAAACAGACCAACTTGATTTTTATAACCTTCAAAGTCTATACCTGTTTTCCCACCGATTGCAGCATCAACCATTCCTAACAATGTTGTAGGAAAGTTTATAAATTGAAGACCCCTCTTGAATGTTGCAGCAACCATACCACCAATGTCGGTGACAACTCCACCACCCAGATTAACAATTAAATCATCGCGATCAGCATTTAGTTTAGTAAGCTCACTCCAAATATATGTAAGTTGATTTATTGTTTTATTTTCTTCACCACTTTTAATTACTATCACACCGTCAATATTAATTGATGGCAATATTTGCCTGAAAACAGGGAGACACAATTTTTCTACATTCTCATCAGTGATAAAAATAATGCGTTTGTGTTTATTTAGCTTGTTTTCAGATTTTTCAAGAGCCTCATTACCAATAATATAAGTTACCGGATCTGTTTCAAGAACTAATGGAATATTCATATTATCAAATCTAGCTTTTACAAATTTTTGTGATGCAAAATTATTAAATAATAGATATTATCACCTAGTTACAATATCTCTACCGAAAGGTGTGAGAGCAAGACCTGCAAGTTTAAAATGTTGTTGCGCCCAAGGAATTCCAATAATTGTAATAAACAATAAAACACCAAAAAATAAATGAGTGAGTAGTATCCAAAATCCACCAATAAAGAACCAGAGGATATTCATAAAGGTTGTAAGGCAGCCCGAAGGTGGATTTGATTGAACAACTTCACTTCCAAAAGGCCATAATGCCAGTATACCTAATTTCATTGTTTGCAAGGCGAACGGAATACCAATAATCGTTATCAGCAGAAACATGCTGGCAACAAAATACTCTAAGGCAATAGCAAATCCACCAAAAAGTAACCAAATAATATTACCTAGAAATTTCATAATTGTAGTATTTATTTTGAATTACCGTAAATATCAGATAATGCAGAATTTATATCTTCAAAGTTAAACTTAAAGCCATCTTCAATAAGATGTTCAGGAAGAATTTTTAATCCGTTCAGCAATAATTCGTTTGCCATCTTTCCAAATACAAATCTTAATAGAAAAGCCGGTTTTGGTAAATACGAAGGACGTTTAAGGGTATGACCAACTTCTATTGCCAACTGCTTCTGTTTTACTGGATTTGGTGCGGTGAGATTATAAGCTCCATGGCAACCTTTATGTTCAATTAAGAATCTTATTGCTCTCACTTCATCATCAATGTGTATCCATGAGTTCCATTGATTACCGCTACCAATCTGCCCGCCAATAAACCACCTAAATGGAGTAGCAATTTTTGGGAGTACACCTTCTTTAGCATCAAGGACCATACCTGTTCTGATGTATACAACGCGCATTAATTTTTCAAGTTGCTTGAATGTGTTTTCATGGCTAATTGTCAATTTTGATAAAAAACCTCTTTGTCCTAATGCGGTTTTTTCAGTTACATCAATATTATCGCGACTTAATCCATAAATCCCAATAGCAGAACCCTGAATTAAAACTTCTGGTTTTTTCTTTGTGTTTCTTATTGCCCTGACAATTATATTGTCAATATCAAGCCTGCTTTTTCTTATTTTATCTAACTTTTTTTTGCTCCAGCGACCCCCAACATTTTCACCTGCAAGATTTATTACAGCTTTGGCGTCTTCCAATAATTCAGAAAGCTTAGTCAAATCTCTGGTTCTTAATCTTTCAACAGCTATTTTTGCTTTAAACTGTTTAGCAACACTTCTTTTTCGTCTTGAAATAACAATTATCTTGTAATCATTATTAAGTTCTTCAACAAGGTGTTTGCCTATAAATCCGCTACCACCAAAAATGATTACTTTCTTCATACTTTCACCAAGCAACTTTTTGTATTCAACTAATTGAGAATTATTTTCTTTGTAACAGATTGATTACCCGAAATATATCGTATAAGGTATATACCATTTGGAAGGTTCTTCCCATTTTTGTCTTTACAATTCCAGTCTGTTGAAGTAGAATTTCCCACTATAATCTCAGAAATACTTTCCTCTTTAATGAGTTTGCCATGAATATCCATAATCTGGTACAAAGATGGCTTTTGAAATGTATTAAAGAATTGGATGGTAAGTTTGTCTTTCACTGGATTTGGATAAACGTGGATGTTGATATTTCTACCATGAGACTCTAATTCCGGAGTATCAACATAGATATATTTTTTTATATCAAAAAAGTCGAGAATGCTTAATAGATAATCCTCTTTTGTGTTGATCGTATCAGTATCTATTAAGGCACCAAACAGTATATTTGATCCGATAGTACTATAATTTTCAGTTTGGTTAGCTATTACTACCCCAGAAGATTCATCATTATTACTAATCATAAATGTGCTAGCTCCTTCATCAGGATGTAAAAAATAATTAACGTAAGAATATTGTTCTTCAATGTTAAAAATCATGTCTTTTGTGTAGCTTTCGTTTACACCTACAATCGTGTCTAGAATAAAGTAGTTACCTGGTGGGTCAGCAATAAGATTAAATAAATTGTGTAATGATGTTTGTGGATCGCTACCCCAGGTTGCACTTCCTTCCATATAAATTTTACCTGTTGATTGTAGATAATCTGCAAGTACTGTACCTTCATATTCAGTTAGATAGTAGTTGTTGAAAAATCCACCAAGACATACAAATACTGACAAATAATCGTCTAGATTGTAAGGCACAGATATGGTATAAGTATTTTGAAGGCCCAGATTGTTAAGAATAGTCTTAATTGGTGGCCCTGATTTATGTGCTGGGTTGAGGTCAATTATAAGTACTGGCAAATGGCCCACTCTTATATTTGTAGCTATTGTTTTAAAATCATATTCACTATTATAAATCGCCAGGTCTAATTGAATTTCTGTGCCCATTGGAGTTGAAAAAGCAGCAGCTATTGTAAACTCTACGGAGGTGGTATCACCAGGGTTTAAGGCGATGATATCTGATTCCTGAGGTGGAATATAAACATGTGTATATTCATCACTAAGTTTACATGTCACATCCATTGACCTTGCGTGCCCCCCATTTTGTATAGAGAATTTTATTGTGGCGGTTTCACCTGGATAAAGAACATTATTGTTGTTATCAATTATCTGTGTGTCAATTATCCTAAAATCAGGAGCGTTAACTGTTAAGTTTATGTTTGAGGTATAATGTTTATCATCTGTTGTCAAGTTGCAACGAATAATAGAATTAAATTTATCAGGTACCTGAGGTAATACACTTATATCAGTGGCATTGCTTATTTCAATTGATTGCTGGGGTTCAAGCGTTCCAATACTTACGAGGGTATCACTAAGTTGTACATATGTACTTAAAGATGAAAGATTCATATGAACGTTTTCCAAGGTATTAGAGGAATTATTGTTAACGTAAAGACTTAGTTCGGATATTTCATTATACTCAATTGTATTATTGTTGCCAGGACTAATATGATAGTTGAAAGTTAAGCCGGAAGATGATATATTATATGATGCTACGTCAATTATTCCTTTGTCGTCTTTAACTTGAACAGTTAGAGGATATATTTGTGATTCATCATTAATCATTATTGAAAGTTCACCTAATTGATTTACATTAATATCCGTTAGCAGTTCAGGAGGAGAATACTCAAAAGCAGTATTTGAGACTTCATCAAGATGATGTCCAAATTGATTTAGAGTGTAGTTCGTATTATCACCAGATGATATTCCGACAGCCCATAGTCTATTTTGCGGATAATCCATTGATCCATAATGAGTTTCAATTTTTCCATTAGGATAAAGCAAAACACTGAAATTAACATCGCTTGAGCCATAAGATGTTTCGGCAGAGACTTTCCATCTTATACCAACATAGTCATAGTATTTGTTTATCCAAACACCATCAACATCTTCATAATTTAACATCATATCTGACATAAATGGTGCAATAACTTTCTCCCGTTTTATTAAAGATTCTTCACCTACATAATATGGGTATGGGTAAGGCTCGTCGTTGAACATAATAAATCCGTCAAGATATATTGTTATATTCTGTATCGTGTCACCATAATAAGGAAAGTTGAAGGGAAGAGATACCTCAACTCGGGCATCAGTATTATTTTCAAACGCTAACCTTTCATCACTTATTTGCGGGAAATCATTTTGTATCGTGTTAAATGTATAAGGCTTTAAAACTTCCCAACTATAAGGTGGATAACCACTTTCTGCCTCGAGTTGAACAATTTGGACTGTGCCTGGAGATATTCCTGGTAGTTCTTCAGTGATTATTTTTACTTTATCAAACACAGGTGTATAGGTTATCTGTAACGTAGTAACGGCATTATTGTTAATGTTCTGTGGGACTTCGTTACATACAACTTCTGAAAATCCATCTGTTCGATCAACAACACTGTAATATAGTATTTCGCCTTCTCCCATATTATATTTGTCATTTTCAGCAATTTGCACAAAGAATTTTACTGGGTGATCTGTAGAAACATGAGTTAATAAAGGGCTTATATCTAATGCTAATTCTAATGTTTTATGTGATGCTGATGTATCAAGTCCCTGCATATATTGATCACCTCCCTGGTAGTTGAAAATAGGGAAATCCATTGTATATTCAGGATAATTATCTGTTGTATTAGAAGAAATTCCTGCAATGACTTTTAACTTGTTTCTTGAGTTATGGGCTATCTTTAAGCGTAAGTTCACCAAAGGTTCATAATTTTCTTTTACGGTTAGTACATGCATCTGTTGGTTCCATAGTCCACCAGAACCATATTCAAAAGCAAGAGTGCGGTACATTAAATAACCAGCACCATTATTAGCCAATGAGCTGTTAATATAACGAAGGCCACCAATTTCCCAATCCTTCATATCAACTATCCCATCTTCAGTTATATCGATATCATTAGTAAACTGTCCATCATTGTTAATATCATATCTAATCGAATCATTAAAACCAACTATTGTCAACGCATGTCCGGCAAATTCTCCAGCTTCAATAATTACAGGAAAACCGGTATCAGGACTTTCAGGAGGTAGATTTCCAGTCCAGCCGAATTGAAAATAGAAATTTGCTACTCCACCAAATTCAGAGCCGTTAAGATGATCTAATAACCAATATTTAAGTGTTGTTAGTCCTTCAGGAGTGCCTACATCAATAGCATATACATTTTCTATTCGGTTTTGCATAGCATTTTCATATAGCTCAAATCCCGACATCCATCTTGTATCTCCACCATTAAATAATCCACCGTAATCAGACAAGTTTGGGTTGCCACATTTTTTTATTGCATCGAAACTATTGAAGTAGCTAACTCCCCAACCTTCACCGCTATTCATAAAATTATAAGTGAAATTCGGAGAGTATTGGTTTGTTAAAGTATTGCCGTTTAACCCCCTTGCAGCATTCAGTTCATATGTAAAATTGTATCCAACTCCTGCTGCCTGCCCACAATTCCAAAAGGAATTTTGAGAAAATGTAGGACGAAAAAATGGCAGTAAAGAATTATTGAGTTCTGATGGTAATTCTCTAACTTTTCCTAATTTGTATCGTTTTGGTAGTTTAAGTTGAGGTAGCTTGGATGCGTAAATAGAATCAGCTTTTGTTAGTCTGACAAAGATATTCTCATTACTTAACTGTTGCCCCAAAATTGTTTTAGGAAATAGAAACAGACTTAAAGTAATGATAGCTATAGTAATTATTAATCTCATAAATTACTTTGTTTCTATTATAGACGATAAAAGTAATGAAATAGTTTGCATAATTCAAGAATTATTTAGAAACTGTGGGAAAAAGTTTTGTTCAAGTCTATTATCTTTTGAGGCTTACCAAACCCGTAAAGGATTTACTTTGCATAAGTAAAAGTGCCATATGGAGAGACTATTGTAAGACTCTTTGATTCAGATTTTACAACGTGCCCAATTATTTGAGCATCAATATTAAATGATTGTGAAATTTTTATGATATCGTCGCTTATCTCCTCAGGTACATATAATTCCATACGATGTCCCATATTGAAAACCTTGTACATTTCTTCCCAATTAGTACCCGATTGAGCTTGTATTAGCTTAAACAACGGTGGGACAGGGAACATGTTGTTTTTTATAATGTGCAGGTCTTCAATAAAGTGCAGGACCTTAGTTTGTGCACCACCGCTACAATGTATAATACCATTGATTTGATTTCTGTAAGAATCGAGTATTGATTTAATAACCGGTGCATAGGTTCGAGTTGGCGATAATATTAATTTTCCTACATCCATACCTTCAACACTACTTGGTGTCGTTAACGACATATTACCCGAATATAATAATTCTTCAGGAATAAGTGGGTCGAAACTCTCAGGGTAACTATGAGCGAGATTTTTTTCAAATACATCGTGCCGTGCTGAGGTAAGTCCGTTGCTTCCCATACCTCCGTTGTATTCATTCTCGTATGTTGCCTGGCCGAAAGATGAAAGTCCGATGATTACATCTCCAGGTTGTATATTGTTTTCAATTATTTGATCACGACGTAAACGTGCAGTAACAGTTGAATCAACTATTATTGTGCGAACCAAGTCTCCAACATCGGCTGTTTCTCCTCCAGTAAGAAATATATTAATACCCAGATTACGCATTTTATCTAGAAACTCTTCTGTGCCATTGATAATAGCAGCAATTACACTTCCGGGAATTAAATTTTTATTTCTCCCAATTGTTGAAGAAATAAGTATGTCATCAGTTACACCAACACATAACAAGTCATCAATATTCATTACGATGGCATCTTGTGCTATACCTTTCCAAACACTAATATCACCGGTTTCTTTCCAGTAGATGTATGCGAACGACGATTTTGTTCCAGCGCCATCAGCATGCATAACATTGCAGTAGTTATCGTCACTACCAATAATATCAGGTATCACTTTACAAAAGGCATTGGGAAATATTCCTTTGTCCAAATTGCGAACGGCTGCATGAACATCTTCTTTCGATGCCGACACACCTCTCTGCATATATCGTGATTGTTTGGTCATCGGTTAATGGCTACAGGTCGTTTAGTCACTATTTACTCCTTCTTATCTATTACTCAATAGTAAGTTTATGCGTTTTTGTATTATAGGAATATTTCCCAAATTGTTTCATTAGTCTGTCACCAAACACGAGTCCGTAGTTTAATTTGTAAGTTACTTTTACTTTTACGTTTTCAACCTTCTTATTGGCAATATTTATTTCTTTTATATTGATGATTGCCCTGTCTGCTATTGTGTTATCAGCCAGAACTCGTTCAGGATCACCTTCAAAATCTTCTTTGCTAATTGCTCCCCACTTTAGGAGATTCATGGCTTGATCCAATGATATCATAGCATCAGCAGTTCTGTCAAATGCAAACTCTTCATTATAACCATTAATAATACATGATGAAACGTAAGTGCCAGATTTTGGAGCTTCGGTAAATACTATCGCATTATCCTCAGGATAGATAGCAATATTAATAGTTGCCAGATCAATATTTGTAGATTGTGGTATATAGTCCTTCCGCAGCACTCTAAACTCAGTACGTCTGTTAAGTTGGTGGGCAGCTTCTTTCTCATTATTACTTAATAAAGATTCAATATAAGCTTCATCAAGTATTGTACCTTCAGAAAAAAGAAAACCATCTCGAATAACATCTTTTTTAAGTGGAAGCGGAGCCCTTTCACCATAACCTTTTGCCACAAGTCTTGCAGGTTCAATACCTCTTATTATCAGATAGTTAACAACTGATTGTGCACGGCGTTGTGAAAGTATATCGTTTCTCTCATGGCTATCACGTAAATCTGTATGAGAAGCCAGTTCTACAACAATATTTGGGTTATCACGTAATGTTTGGATCAAGTCCTGAAGTGAATCCTGATATTGAGGTTTTAAATCCCATTTTGCTAAGTCGTAAAGAATTTCAGGTAGAGCAATTGGTTCGGTTGGTATAGGTATGAGATTAAAATCTTTAACAAAATCTTTGCTAAACTCAACACCAACAGTTGTAAAGGTTCCTTTTTTGTTGAAATAGTTAGGCTTGGCAACCAGTATTTCGTACATTGTGTTAGGTTCAAGTTGGCTTTTGCCAAAACTGTAGAAACCCTCATCGTTAGTACGTGTTGTAACTGAAAGTCCACTGGAACCAACTAGTTGAACATTAACGTCACTCATATACATTAATGTGCGGTCGTCTTTAATTGTTCCGCTTATAGTAAACTCAAGAGGTGGTTCAATAAAATACCAGATATCCTCCTGTCCACGTGTACCTTTCCTGTTAGAGCTAAAGAAACCATATTCATCATTTGGGTGAAATACTATACCAAAATCATCGAATGTTGAGTTCATGGGATATTTAAGGTTTCGTGGTTTACCCCAGTTTCCAGCAGTATCAATAGTAGTAACAAAAATATCAAGTCCTCCCATTCCACCATGACCATCAGAAGCAAAAAATAATGTTGTATCGTTTCTTAGAAACGGGAACATCTCATCACCAGGAGTGTTAATGACTTCTCCAAGGTTCATAGGTCTGCCGAAACCTTCTGATTTAGAATCCCGGTATGCTACCCAAATATCTTTACCACCCATTCCACTTCGTCGGTTGGCTGAGAAATATATAACGAGTTCACCTTCGCTTACTGTAGGTTGACCAATTGTGGACATCGAATCGATACTAGCAATATCAACCATATCGGGTTCTCCCCAAGAACGACCTGTCCGTCTTGCTTTGTATATCTGGCAGCCCGATTCTTTTTGTTGATCGTTTGGGCATTTTGTATAATAAATAGTGTTAAATTTTGAATTAAACACTGCTGCTCCTTCATTGGCCTCAGTATTTATTTTCTTAGTAGCATCAAAAAGAACTGGCTCTGACCACTCTCCTTTTCTGTCAATCTTAGCTACGAATAAGTCGCTGAAATTTTGAGCTGTCCAGTTATCAGTTTCTTTACCGGTTGCTCCTTCACGCGTTGAGGTAAAAACTATCTCATTATAGTTATCAGTTGTGTATGCAGGTGCAAAATCAGCTTCACGAGAATTTATTTTCTTAATATTGGTAATCTCATATTTCGAAGGATTTTCAATCCACTCTTCTATAAGGGCTGTTGTTTCAGCCCCTTTGCGTCCTCTTGGGTCATCAGGAACACGCTCAGCATAGGAATTATATTGCTCAATTGCCGCATCATATAAAAGACTTATTAAAAACGATTGGGACAAACGAAATCCTGAGATACGACTTCA
>NYYH01000017.1 GCA_002686705.1 Bacteroidota bacterium | reverse complement strand
AGCAATTGCTATGGGATTTATCTTATTTATATTAGGACCTATAATTAAACTCAAGGATTAAATATTTTTTGCTCCATACTACAATCATGTAATCGCAAGAATTTACATTTTCTGTAATTATATTTGGACCTTCAATATTTTCAATTACCACAGGGTTGTTGCCATAAACTGTTTCGCAGCCACTTTGGTCCTTTACTCTAATAAAATATTCACCCGAAGGTAAACTTGTAAACAGGCTGTCGGGTTGCCAACTGCCGCTTGCTCCATTTAGGATTGAATACAAAAAATTATTGCTAGCTCCTGAACTTGTAGTAATGCTTATTGAGCCAATACTTTGCGAACAATGTGAGTGTGAAAAATTAACTACAGAAATAAGTATGTTACCGGCATCGGTTATTGTATATGAATCAGATATAGTTATACAATCATTAGTATCGGTTACATGTAAAAAGTAATTACCAACCGGTAGTCCATAAATATCAATGTCAGTGCTTAACAGATTCCCACTACCATCGTACCACTCCCAATAATCGGGCACAACCCCTTCAATTAGAATACCTGTAATACTACCATTGCTTCCACCACATGATGTGGGTGTAATTACAAGATTGGTTTCATTAAAGACAGCTTTGCTGAACCATTCAACATTAATAGTGTCAGTTGTGCTACAGCCTTCAGTATTAGTAACTGTTACCCAGTAATTACCTGAGTCAGCAATTGTTATTGTATTAAGGTTTTGTCCGAATGTTCCATCACTCCATACATAAAAACCCGGTTCGTTTCCTGCATTTAGTGTTATACTGTTTCCTTCGCACATTAGTGTATCTGCACCAAGGTTTGGTAAAGGTGACTGATTAACTGTAACTATTCTGGATGTATGTTCATATCTGCCAAAAGGATAGTTTGGAGTGGGTGGATAGTTTACATCTACTGATACTTCAAACTCACCTCCATGTGTGAAATAGTGAACTGGATATAATTCTGTTGAAATACTGTCAGCACCTGCATCTAGGTCGTTAAAATTCCACGTTATAGATTCTGGTATTGGTTGGAAATTTGGTTTAAACATGATTCCGTTACCTGGTCCGGAGCAGCTCCCTTCCCATTCGAAACGGTAGAGGTAATCGAGCAGTATGTTGGGGAAGCAATACCATACTTCTGCAGTTCCCATGTCGATGGCATCGGCTTCAAAATAACACCCAAGGCCTCGTTCCCAGGGTTTGTGAATGACGCTTATGTAATGGTAAGGTGTGTTTCCTATTTCCTTGGAGCAGTAAATTTTACCATCTGTTGCCAATTGTAAACCGTGACCTGGACCAACGTTTATCAATATGGCCGATTGTGCAAATAGACTTGCATTTTCAATATACTGCATTTCGTATTGATATATGTAATCATTTTCCACAGGGTTAGTTTCATAGTATGATATATAAACAAATTTAGAGTCAGGCGAAAATTCAATTCCATAGGGAAAAAGTTTATCGCCGAATTCGTTTACTTTCATTTCATAATATAAGTATTCAACCTCGCCGGTAGCGTTATTAAATTTACAAATTTCGACAATACCATTTGGGTTTGCAAAATAATGGGCAGTTAACAGGTATTTCTTATCGTATGATACTTTTGAATATCCCCGTGTATCTTCCAAACCAGAGAATTGGGTAACAATTGCACTGCTATATACAGGCGTTGTGTTAAGACCAATTGAGTTAAGTAGGAATGATGCATATTGATTTTCCTGATCCTGAAATTTACGTGTGATAATCCAAATATCTTCATTGTTTTGGTGCTTTACTGCAAAAAGTTTTTCCTGTGCATCCCATGCAGCGTTTAAAAAAACATCCCTCTCAATTACCTCGCCCAGACCATTGTCACCGTTCATATCAACAATACTATACCATAGCCCGCACAAACCACTTACATTATGTGTACCCTGGCCTACAATAAAAACATAATAAATATTGTTCGACTGTGGTTTTTGTACAATTACAACTCGTTGTGTGGCAACATTATGCCCACCTGCCAAATCTGCACCATTCATCATTATTACATGATCCTTATTCCAAATATGTTTTCCTTCAGAGTAAATAATTAAAGAACCGGAAGAGTCACAAACAGATGCTGTTCCGGTATGGTTAATCTGTTTGTAATCCGTGGTAACCAGAGGTTCACCTAAATTAAAATCAACCCCACATTGATCTCCAAAATACCAAATGTTAGCTTGTTTTTGTGCAATTGAACTTAAGCTAATAAGAATAAAGATAATACCCATACAGAAATACAACCTCATGGTTTTTGTTTTAAAATATAAGAACACAGTACTTGAAATTTACAAGTACTGTGTTCGAAATATTACCAGTATTAATCTAAAGGAATTGAATATGAACTGAAATTCATAAGCTGTTCACAAGTCAAAAGTGATGTGCTTTCCTGATTACTACAAATTATTTCCTGCGTAACATTATGTACCTTTGCAATGGTAAAATAAATGCGGAAACATGGCTCTAGCTGATCAACAGTACAAAGGGCATCTTCAATACAAAAAGTTGTATTTTCGATAGTAGTAGCAAGTGTTTGTGTTTCTGTGAAAACAGTTTCATCAGGGTCACTACACTCATTGATAACGGTCACATTTACTACATAAACAGTATTTGTGTTAACTTTAACACAGTCGCCATACCAATCAACATCAATTTCAAGCCAACAATTTTGTGCTTCCAATGATTTCATACCTGTGCCAACAAAGAATAGAACCAATAAACTTAATACTAATAATAGTTTTCTCATTTTTCTAAATTTTAGAGTGAATAATTAATTGTCTTACAAAAAATAAACGGCTTAATACNTAAGTCATCAGACAGGCTAAGACAGAAGCCATATTGTAAAAACAATTCCTAAGATTCGGTCTTTCATATTTATAAAACATTACTTATCTTTGCTAACAATCTCCTTTCTTTGTTTACGTATTTTGAGTAGAGTCATATTCGTTAATAAATTAAGGGGGTTTTTGTTTTTAGATTGAAATATATGTAAACAACCCTTTCTACTTATTAGTACCAAAAATAGTAATTTTTCTACCATTTTCAAGATTTGTTTTACATGCCCCCCGTAATTTATATTTATTCTAAATAACAAGAGGTGTTTTTGTCATGGTGTCAAGTCGATATTATATTTTAGAAAGAAATATCTCTTTGTATCGGGAGAATGGTTGTTTTGTTTTATAAATGTCATTAGTCAATTGGTTTTGCTTAATCAGCCCGTGTTTTCTTGTTTGTGTGTCGGCTTTGTGTATTGGAGAAAAACCGAAAGTGCTTAATTGTGCGGTGGCTTTTCTGTTCGTAAAGGTACATCCTTTACACAAGTTATAGATTAGACTTTACACTAAATTAGTTTCTAACCTTACTGATTTATCTTTAATTCTTAATTCATTTTCGTTAAAATATCCTAAGAAAACATTTCTATAAAATACTCTCCAAATTCCATTTCCCATTTCCATAGCACCGACATATTTTCCTTGTAATGATGCAGATAAATATACCCAATTATATGCTCCCCATCTCATGGCTCCATTTTTTGTTACTTTAAGAACTCTCATCTCTGAATCATAGTCAAAGTTAGGTATTTTCTCCGGAAATGGTCTTGTAGAAAAATTGTGTACTGATGCAGGTGTTTCCATGTCCAATGCTTCATGCGGTCTTACATTATTATATTCTTTTACAAAACGGTTTAATCGCCTTTGTTGAGCTTTTAAATCATATGCTGAAGGTTTGGCACATGAGGCCTTTAAATCTCGGTGCATTCTCTCATGTCTTCCGTTTTGTTCAGGATGAGCTGGATCTGAAAATACTGGCATTATTCCAAGCTCAATAAACCAATATGATAGCCTGGTAAATCTCTGTATCGCAGTCACGGATCCAAATGGACTTCCATTATCAGTATGTATTTGTTTGGGTACTCCATATTTTCTAAAAACAATTGTAAACTCAGACTTTGCAGACTGCAAGTTTTCTTTATAATGTCCTTTTGCTGTGAATACAAAACGGCTTTTCGAATCAGCAATTGTTAATGGATGACAGTATATCTTATTACCCATTAAGAACTTTCCTTTATAATCTGCACTCCATACTTCATTACATTCTTTTGGATCAAAAATTGGGTGTATCGGTTTTACTCTTCTAAGCCGTTTCTGGGGGGTTACTAAACCGTGTTTCTTGAGGATATTATGTACTGTCAACATTGTTGGAATAACTTCAATAGAATAATCGTTAAACAATAATCGATGGATCTTTTTTGCTCCCCAAAGCTTATGTTTTTCTTTCAATTGAAGAATGCCATTTACCACTTTTTCATCGGTTGCATTGGGATGAAGTCCTCTGGGTTTTCTCGATAATTCTCTTAATCCTTCATAACCTTCTTTCTCAAAACGAGCTATGATTTTGTAGGCAGTAGGACGTGAAATATTAAAATTTCTACATAGTTCTGTTATGGTATGTTTTCCTGTTCGCCATTCACAAATAAATTCAATCTTTTCTTCCATGATCGTTGTGTCTTTCCAAGGCATCGTAATCTGATTTTTAGTTTCAGATTACTACTTAAAAAGTGTAAACGATGTTTCTATAACTTTGTAAACGATGTTTCTATAACGTACCATATGGTTGCCAACGGTTGGCGCTATGCTGCGTAGCGCATTAATATCACAAATTTTTCTGGTTACAAATATATTAAATTAATAAGCGTAATGTTCATATTTACAACAAATTGCGCTATGCAGCATGAGTGCTTGTTGGCAACTGAGCGTTTGTTTCTGTGCGGTAGGGTTGGCAAGCTTATTGACAAGTTTTGGCTTGTGCGGCTGGCTTTTTCTAGCGACTTGGCAGATGCGAAGCATTCACGAACACCATAAAAACATAAACAATTGGTGAGTAATTGTATGACAGCGAAGCTTAGGCTTTTTTCTTGTCAATAATGGCCGATTAAATTTTACAGTTTTGTTTTAAACATTTTCAGTCCAAACCAACAATAGTTAAATTCAAGTCTGATACCAAACCTATTCACCTAACCAACATAACACTCCCTTCCACAACCTTGTTTTCAACTGGCTGTTGTCCATATTCCTCATAAACAATATAATAGATATAAGCACCTAACATGCACGGACTACCTTTATAAGTACCGTCCCAACCTTTATTTATGTCCGTAGTTTCATAAACCATTTGTCCCCAGCGGTTGTAAATGCTAAGGTGGTACTTGTTTACATAATCGTATCTTGGTATTGCCCTAAAACTGTCATTTAGCCCATCGCCGTTTGGGGTGAATGCATTGGGCATGTAAAACGGCGTACCTCCCCATAGGATTTGTACTGTATCTGTTGATTTGCAGCCATCATAGGAGGTGAGTTCAATATTGTAACTGCCTATTGTGTCAATTATGATTGATTCTGTGGTTTCCCCTGTGTTCCAATAGTAAAACTCAGCACCATATCCAGCTTCAAGGATAAAGCCTGGCTCAACCCAAAGGGTATCGTATTCTGAAAAAGCAATTTCAGCTCCTTGGTTTACCGTCATCTCCATACTTTTACTTTCAACACAGTCTAATGAGTCAGTAACAGTAAGGGTGTATGTTCCTGCCATGTTTTCTGTAACTTCATTAAACCAAAGAATTTGATCATTACTGGTAAAATTATCAGGACCAACCCAATGTGAAGAGTTTACACCACTGCCACCTTCAATAGATGAAATAACAAAAAGAGATTCTCCTTCGCAAACTTCATTTGTTGTTGCTAAAAAAATATTAGGGCGTGTATAAATAAGTATGTATCCTAATTCGTAATTAGTATTTATTTGTTCTCCATTTTCATTAAAAAACTGGCTTTCCCCCTGGTCAGCCACCCAGTCAACTTGCGATAAGCCTTCATTTACTGCGCTAAACACTAGTTTTATCATTATTGAATTATCAGGTAAACTAATAGGTGCTTGACCCTCCCAACTGATATGAACTTCGCCAGAGGTGTTTGTGCTTACAATTAAACTGTCTTCAAGTGCAGGGTTAACCTGCATATAACCATCACATGTTATCATGTCTTGTTCGTATGTAAGCATTACATGAAACCTTGATACATCGGTGAAATTATTCAACAGCAATGGGCTGGCAGTAGCATTGCCGATACATGTACTTCCATCGCCGGCAATTGCATCAATTATTTGAGAGATAATACGATTAATTTCTATTGTAAATGCTGTATCACAACCAAATTCATCTTTTACAACGCAGTAATAAGTTCCTGCCGACAAGTTTTCGAACAAGCCGTTGTTAGCTTGAAAATTGTATCCCGAATCAATGGAGTATTGGATACTGCCTATATCAATTATTGCTTCAAGAAAAATGCTGCCATCGGCAAGGTAATTGTTTTCATGACTTACATTTTCTGTAATTATATTTGGACCTTCAATATTTTCAATTACCACAGGGTTGTTGCCATAAACTGTTTCGCAGCCACTTTGGTCCTTTACTCTAATAAAATATTCACCCGAAGGTAAACTTGTAAACAGGCTGTCGGGTTGCCAACTGCCGCTTGCTCCATTTAGGATTGAATACAAAAAATTATTGCTAGCTCCTGAACTTGTAGTAATGCTTATTGAGCCAATACTTTGCGAACAATGTGAGTGTGAAAAATTAACTACAGAAATAAGTATGTTACCGGCATCGGTTATTGTATATGAATCAGATATAGTTATACAATCATTAGTATCGGTTACATGTAAAAAGTAATTACCAACCGGTAGTCCATAAATATCAATGTCAGTGCTTAACAGATTCCCACTACCATCGTACCACTCCCAATAATCGGGCACAACCCCTTCAATTAGAATACCTGTAATACTACCATTGCTTCCACCACATGATGTGGGTGTAATTACAAGATTGGTTTCATTAAAGACAGCTTTGCTGAACCATTCAACATTAATAGTGTCAGTTGTGCTACAGCCTTCAGTATTAGTAACTGTTACCCAGTAATTACCTGAGTCAGCAATTGTTATTGTATTAAGGTTTTGTCCGAATGTTCCATCACTCCATGCATAAAAACCCGGTTCGTTTCCTGCATTTAGTGTTATACTGTTTCCTTCGCACATTAGTGTATCTGCACCAAGGTTTGGTAAAGGTGACTGATTAACTGTAACTATTCTGGATGTATGTTCATATCTGCCAAAAGGATAGTTTGGAGTGGGTGGATAGTTTACATCTACTGATACTTCAAACTCACCTCCATGTGTGAAATAGTGAACTGGATATAATTCTGTTGAAATACTGTCAGCACCTGCATCTAGGTCGTTAAAATTCCACGTTATAGATTCTGGTATTGGTTGGAAATTTGGTTTAAACATGATTCCGTTACCTGGTCCGGAGCAGCTCCCTTCCCATTCGAAACGGTAGAGGTAATCGAGCAGTATGTTGGGGAAGCAATACCATACTTCTGCAGTTCCCATGTCGATGGCATCGGCTTCAAAATAACACCCAAGGCCTCGTTCCCAGGGTTTGTGAATGACGCTTATGTAATGGTAAGGTGTGTTTCCTATTTCCTTGGAGCAGTAAATTTTACCATCTGTTGCCAATTGTAAACCGTGACCTGGACCAACGTTTATCAATATGGCCGATTGTGCAAATAGACTTGCATTTTCAATATACTGCATTTCGTATTGATATATGTAATCATTTTCCACAGGGTTAGTTTCATAGTATGATATATAAACAAATTTAGAGTCAGGCGAAAATTCAATTCCATAGGGAAAAAGTTTATCGCCGAATTCGTTTACTTTCATTTCATAATATAAGTATTCAACCTCGCCGGTAGCGTTATTAAATTTACAAATTTCGACAATACCATTTGGGTTTGCAAAATAATGGGCAGTTAACAGGTATTTCTTATCGTATGATACTTTTGAATATCCCCGTGTATCTTCCAAACCAGAGAATTGGGTAACAATTGCACTGCTATATACAGGCGTTGTGTTAAGACCAATTGAGTTAAGTAGGAATGATGCATATTGATTTTCCTGATCCTGAAATTTACGTGTGATAATCCAAATATCTTCATTGTTTTGGTGCTTTACTGCAAAAAGTTTTTCCTGTGCATCCCATGCAGCGTTTAAAAAAACATCCCTCTCAATTACCTCGCCCAGACCATTGTCACCGTTCATATCAACAATACTATACCATAGCCCGCACAAACCACTTACATTATGTGTACCCTGGCCTACAATAAAAACATAATAAATATTGTTCGACTGTGGTTTTTGTACAATTACAACTCGTTGTGTGGCAACATTATGCCCACCTG
>NYYH01000016.1 GCA_002686705.1 Bacteroidota bacterium | reverse complement strand
CCGAACAGAGAAGTTAAGCCTGCCAGCGCCAATGATACTGCCATACCAGGTGGAAAAGTAGGTCATCGCCAAAGATTTTATTTAAAGCCCCGTACTCTTCTGTATGGGGCTTTTTTATTGCCCATATACTCACTTTTACATCATATTTGCAACCTTATGCTAGTGTAAATTTGTCAATAGAGTTACAGTTTAGAGGCATAATTAATTACTTGTTTATTATTTTTTTTAATAATATTATTTCATTTTAAAGAAAAGCTGTAAATTGTGCGTTCTAAAATGTGAATTCATAATAATTAGCATTATAAAGTTATAAAGCATGAAACGAAAAAATTTACCTTTAAGTTTAGCATTGATATCCATAGTATTAGGAGGAATAATCTTTGGCTTTTCAAACAGTCAGAGTGAATCAAAATACATACCTCGATCAAGCGATAATGAATCGTTGGTATATGGAATTAAGCCCTCAGTGGAGTATATTGCTTTAATTCGTAATAACCAAACCACTGGTGTAATTGCACCGGAATATCTAAACAGGGTACAAGATCAATTAAAAGATTTTGAAGAATCTCGGTCTTTTGTTAACTTGACATGGAGACAATTAGGTCCTGATAATTTTGGAGGTAGAACAAGAGCAATTATGTTCGACAACCAGGATGCAACGGCAAAAACTCTTTATGCAGCTGGTGTTTCGGGTGGTATTTGGAAATCAGAGAATGTTGGAATTAGCTGGCAAAAAATAAATAGTGAAAGTTACAACTTAAATGTAACATGTATGCAGCAAGACGCTGGCGGTACTATTTATGCAGGAACAGGAGAAAGCTTTGCAGCGGAAACAATGTCAGGACTTGAAGAAATGGGCTTTACTGGAGGTTTTATGGGACAAGGTATCTTTAAATCAACTGATGGTAACAATTTTACACTTATCCCATCTACTCAGCCTCAATTCAATGATGCTAATAGCGATTGGGCATTTATTAATGAACTCGCAGTAAACCTAAATAGTGGAAGTTTATTCGCAGCCACAAATTCAGGATTAAAATACTCAACCGATGGTGGTAATTCCTGGTCAGTTGCAAAAGATACGTCTGGGGCTGAATTGGTTATGAATTCGTTTGACGTACAGGTTTCTTCTGATGGAGCTATTGTTGCCTGTATTGACAACTCTTGCTATATTTCGACATCTGGAGATGTTGATGCCTTTGTTAACAGGTCAACTGGTGATTCAGTAAGTTTACCTTCGGAAGATGTTGGTCGAATTGAATTTGCGTTCGCACCATCTGATCCAAATGTATTATATGCTTCTGTTGTTGATAACGACGGTTCACTTTATAATATTTATCGGTCTGATGATAAGGGTTTGAACTGGAGAATTATTCAACCCGGATCACCTTCAATCTCGATTTTTAGTGGGCAAGGTGTATATGATAATGCCTTGGCTGTATTTCCTGAAGATCCAGATAGGATTATTTTAGGTGGTGTTGATGCTTGGGATGGTAGAAAAATTCAAGAAACCGGATTTTTTGGATGGTCAAGTATATCTACTGCAATTTTCCCCCCCTTCTTCCCAAATTATCTACATGTTGATCATCATGCCTATGTTTTCCAGCCAGGCAGTAACAATACATTTATGGTTGGTACCGATGGTGGAGTGGCAATTGGTTCTATTGTTGAAGGCGAATATGTTTTTGAAGGAAGTAACAGAAACTATTTTACTACCCAGTTCTATAATATTGGGCCATCTGGAATAGGAAATTATGTTCTCGGTGGAGCTCAGGATAATGGAACAATTTTAATTACTGGTGATGGAAATACTACGAAACAAGGTGAAATGATCTTAGGAGGTGATGGTGGTGCTTGTGTGGTATCATTGATTGACAGAAATGTATTGGTTGTAAGTGATGTTGACGCAGATTTAAGACGATCTGAAGACGGTGGCGCAAATTATTCTACACAATTTATAGATGACCTTAGCCTTGCTGCGAACTTTTTTAATACACCAATGGCTCTTTGGGAAAGTTTTAATAATGAAAACAGCCGCGATTCTTTATGGTACTATGCCAAGGCAGAAATCACTGGTGGAACAAGAATACAAGTGCAAAGTAAAAATAGTGGTCAGCCTTTTTATTATACAACTCCAGCAAATGTTACACTTATGCCTGGGGACTCAATCTTAGTTAAGGATATTGTTTCTTCCAGATACTTTATTGCAACATTTAACAAAGTATATATGACTAATGAACTACATCGGTTTGAAAAAACTCCTGAGTGGTTCGAGGTTTCAAATAATACTGTGGGTCTGGTAGGTGCCTCTCAATGTATCTCGTATTCTTCTGATGCAAATCATGTATTTGTTGGAACTCGTGATGGAAAATTGTACAGAATATCAAATCTTGCACTTGCTTATAATTATGATCGTGCCGATGTAAATAGTCCTGAATGTATTGTCTCAACTCAAGAAATCCCATTATACGTTCCTGGAACATCTGATCCTATCACTCAAGTTGTTACGTCTGTTGCCATTGATCCTGATAATCCTGCAAATGTTATGATTACTTTAGGAAACTATGGCAATGATTATTATGTACTTTATAGTGAGAACGCACTTGATGAAGTTCCCGTTTTCGAATCACGTCAGGGCAATTTACCACAAATGCCAGTATACTCTTCAGTTATAGAGATGACTAACACTGATTTAGGAATTATCGGAACTGAACATGGAATTTTTGTTACTGAAAATATTCATGCGTCATCACCAAATTGGATAAAACAAGACAGCCTAATGGGTAGTGTACAAGTATTTCAGTTACAACAGCAAATTGTATCAAAAACAGCTGATACAGTTATTTTAATCAATGGAAATGAAATAATAAAAATACCATTTCCTGGCACAGATAATTACGGTGTAATTTATGCTGCTACTTTTGGAAGAGGCTTGTTACGATGCAACGTATTTCAAAAAACTGTTGGATTAGAAGAAATTTATAACAATCAAAATACTAATATTCTTGATCTAATAATTTACCCAAATCCGGTAACCACATATGCTACTATTAAGCTTGAAGCTTTCATTAATTCTACTGCGGATATTTTTGTTTATGACCTTGCAGGACGAAAAGTTCTGTCAACAACAAATAATGTTAAAAGGGGAATGAATGAATTTGATCTAGACGTTTCTGGTTTGAATAATGGTACTTATATTGTTCAGGTTGTTATTGGTTCAGATATTTATTCACAAAAATTCATTGCTAATTAATCATATTTATTTAAAATTCTGCGAATATGAAAAATATTTATTCAATTCTTAGTTTAGTTCTGTTATTGTTTTCAATATCAGTTTTTGGACAATCAAAAATTTATGCTCCTACTCTTAACGCTCCGGATGATTTAGAGACTGAACAGATGCCTGATGTAGTACTCGATTGGAATGCTGTTACAGGAGGTACGCTTGAAATTACATATGAGGTGCAAATTGCAACTAACTCTGAGTTTACAGATGCCGTAACCTTTCCTCGTACCGATGTAACTGCACAAGCAATGAGTTACTTACTATTTGGTGGTACATATTATTGGAGAGTGAGAGCATACGATGAAGACATAGCTTCTGATTGGTCTGATGCATGGTCGTTTACAGTTCTTTGGACCGTAACAATGGATAAACCAAATGATGGCGATGAGGAATATGTTAATCCAGAAATAACCTGGGACGAAGTAACCGGAATTTCGGGTTATCAGATGCAGGTAGATACAGTTTATGCCTGGAATTTTGAACCCTCAGGTGTAACTTCTAGTATTAATGGCAGCTATATTGTTGATAACGACGATATGTGGGCTGTAGGTGCTAATGGAACAATGCTTCATAACGACGGTACAGGATGGACAACAATGGATGTAGGAACAGTTGAAAACCTTAATGGGGTTACTTTTGTTGATTCTTCAAATGGTTACGCTGTTGGTGATGCCGGAACAGTTTTGTACTATGATGGCACAACATGGACATCTCTTGATGCTGGTACAACAGAAAATCTATTAGGAGTAAGTTTTGCTGATGCAGATAACGGAGTAGTTGTCGGAGAAGGTGGCGAAGTTGTTGTTTACAACACCGGAACCTGGGAGACTGCAGCTACAGGAGATGATAATGACTTATATGATGTTGTAATGCTAGATGCGTCAAATATATGGGCTTGTGGTCTTGGGAAAATTGTTGTTAATTATGATGGATCTGATTGGTTTGCCAATGAAATTGGTAATAAAGACCATTATGCTATAGCCATGATTGATGAAAATACTGGCTGGACTGCTAGTAAAAGTGGTAAGATATTTCGGTGGGATGGAGTATTCTGGTATGAAGAAGAGTCAGGTACAAGTAAAAACTTGTACGGACTTAGTTTCGTTGGTATGAATGGTTATGCTGTTGGTGCTAGTGGAACTATGCTCATGTTTAACGGAGCTTGGAATGAAGTTACTTCAGGTGTGAGCGAAGATTTGCAGGGCGTAATGATTACTGGAGATAACGGCCTAGTGGTTGGAGATGATGGAATAATGATTAGGAAAGCGGATAACGGGTTCAACAGCCCAGATTTGAAGACTTTTGATATTCCTTCTGATGATGATAGTTGGGTACTAAGTGGTTTATTTTTCGGACAAACCTACTACTATCATCTTCGTGCAATTCATGATGTTGATACTTCAATGTGGTCGGGTGTTAAGTCGTTTACAACGCAGGCGTCTCCTGAACTTGATTCTCCTTCAAATTCGTCTGAAACCGACCTAAGAGTTGAATTTGAGTGGGATGAGTATGAAGGCATAACAAACTATATTTTTGAAATTGATGATGACGAAGATTTTAATCAACCCAGAACATTTGCACCCGAAGTAGATACACTAGTGGTTAATGATTTAATATTCGGAGTACAATATTATTGGAGGGTTGCTGCTCAACATGCTTTAGATATTTCCTATTGGTCGGAAGTATGGAACATTACAACAGTTAATACAATAGTTCTTGAAAGTCCGGAAAATGAAGCTGTTGATGTAACTACATGTCCGGTTTATACATGGATTGAAGTAGAGGGGGCATCTCAATATGAATTTTGGATTGATGTTGATGAAACCTTTAGTAATCCTGAAATGTTTACAGTTGATGAACCAACTATACAGTGTCAAGCACCTTTGGATAAAAATACTATATATTACTGGAAGGTACGTGGAATAGCTGGAGCTGATCTGTCCGAATGGAGTGAAACCTGGTCGTTTACAACAGAAGGTACAATTGGAATTGATGAGCAATTTAATAGTGATGCTGTAAATATTTATCCAAATCCCGGTAATGGTGAGTATAACTTGTACATCGATAGTTTTGGATCAGATAATTATTTGATAAAGGTAGTCGATATCACCGGAAAGCTAATTTATAATACAGAAGTTAATTGTCAGTCTGGAAGTAATTACATACCCATTGCAATCGACAACATTCAAAAAGGAACCTACAACTTAGTGATAAGTAATAAAGAACAGGTTGTAACAAAACGACTGGTTATACAATAAAAAGAGAAACTTTAAAAAAAAGGTGTTCTGTAATTAGGGCACCTTTTTTTAATATTTATTAAATCGTTTTCCAAAAGAGATAGCTAAATATAGGGTTGGAAAGAAGATTTGATCCGCATCATAGTACATAATAGTAAAACCAGCTGGAAATATATCCATTGCACCACCAATTTCTAATGATTTAATCTTTGTACTTTGAGTACCAAATTCAAAGTTCAATCCTGTTTTAAGTTGTATTCCAGGGTGAACAGTTATCTCATTAAAACCTTTTGAAAAAGGTGCTCTTCCATAAATATCAGTATTAGAATGTTTTGTTGGATTATAACGCTCAGGCACTATAGTAAATGTTTCTCCTGAACCTGAAATATCCTTAATAATATATAAATAGTATGGTTTTGCAATTCCAAGAGTTAGACCACCTCCGTAAGTAAATCTTACTTCAACACCACCCCAATACGGTTTTCTGTTTAATAATTTTTTCCATACAACTCCTGCTCGGATGAAAAATGCATCATTGCTTTTCCCATAAACATAACGTTTTGAGTTTACTACGTACGGGTTTATCATTTTAACCTGTTTGTAGGATTTCATACTAACGAATTCGAATTCGAGTACTCTTGTTTTAAAATAAGTTATTCTCTTACCTGTACGGTAACTAACACCAATACCCAGGTTATGTAATATTACACCATAGGTCTGTTCTCGATTATAAAGAATTTTATTTTCAAGAGTGTCTTGTAGTTCAGTGTCAAACTGAGCAAATGAAGGGAAACTGATAATAATCAGGAAGAGAACCAGTATTTTTTCGAATCTNTTCATAACCAAGGAAAGAAAAATACCGGAAAGCCGGTAACTATTTAATAAGTTAGAAAGCCCAAATGGCACAGAAAATTAATATTTGCTTTCTTTTTGATACTTATGATTTTCCCCGTATGCAGCACATTTATTAGATGATTTGCATGAAATAGCAAAAACAGCAAGAAGTGCTACTGCTGAAATGAGGATAATTATTTTTTTCATAACTTTACTACTATAAGGTTTAGTTTGCGTATGACAAAGAAAAGCAGATTTTAAGTAAATAACAAGATTTTTTTACTTTTATTGTTTAATTTTAATTTTCAAAGTAATATGTCAGGAAAGAAACCTAAGATCGAAGAGAGTTGGAGTGAAGCTTTAAAAGATGAGTTTCTAGCTCCTTATTTTAGTGAATTAAAGCTATTTTTAAGTGAAGAGAAAAAATTACACACTATCTTTCCAAAAGGCTCTCAAATATTTTCGGCATTTAATCACACACCCCTGCCAAGTGTTAAAGCAGTAATATTAGGTCAGGACCCATATCACGGCGAAGGGCAGGCGCATGGGCTTAGTTTCTCCGTGCCAGATGGTGTTCGACTGCCTCCTTCTTTAAAGAATATATTTAAAGAGTTATCTGAAGACTTATCTGTAGTACCTCCTGTTTCTGGAAATTTGGAAAAGTGGGCTAAGCAAGGAGTACTCTTATTAAATGCCACTTTATCAGTTCGTAATGGCGAAGCTGGTTCTCATCAAGGGCAGGGATGGGAACGGTTTACAGATCAGGTGATAAAATCGATTTCTGATCTCAGAGCTGGAATTGTGTTTTTACTGTGGGGGAAATATGCACAAGATAAAATTGGATTGATTGATACTGATAAACACTTTATTCTTACAGCACCACATCCGTCACCATTTTCTGTGTATAGAGGCTTTTTTGGCTGCAAGCATTTCTCGAAAGCAAATAGTATTTTAATTGAGAATGGCCTTGAGCCTATTGACTGGAAATTGACAGAATAAAAGAATACCACAAGATAACTTATCGTTGAAAGATGGTTGTCTAAAGAATGGGAGTAAATAAAATTTCTTTTATTTTCAGTAAAAAGTTCTAAATTGCCAACTTAAAAATTGGAAACTAACCAACTTTATGGCATCAACCCTTGTTTATAATCGAATTGGCTTTTTAGCACTTCTGCTATTAACCGTTGGGTTGTCAAGTGTATTTGCTCAAGAAAACATTGTTAAAGGAAAAATTACTGACAAAGAAACAGGTGAAGAATTAATTGGAGCAAGTGTAGTTATAAAAGGAACCACAATTGGAACCGTAACAGATTTGAATGGGAATTTTGAGTTAAAAACGAACCAAACCCCTCCTTTTACCATTGTTATAAGTTTTTTGGGATATCTCTCAATTGAACATTCTGTAAATGACTTTAGCACTCCGATAAAAATTAAGCTGGAATCTGACATGGTTTTAATGGATGAAGTCCGGATCATAGGTAGTCGAATAAGCGAAAAACAAAAAATGTCACCCTTAACAATTGAATCTATGGATGTGTTGGCTATAAAAGAGGCTGCTTCAGGTGATTTTTATGAAAGCCTTGGGAATCTGAAAGGAGTGGATGTTACATCGGCAAGTATGGGTTTTAAAGTAGTTAATACTCGTGGATTTAATTCTACATCACCTGTTCGGTCACTTCAATTGATCGATGGGGTTGATAATCAATCGCCGGGCTTAAACTTTTCACTTGGTAATTTTTTGGGATCACCCGATCTGGATGTAATGAAGGTAGAAATAGTGGCAGGTGCCAGTTCTGCATTCTTCGGACCCGGTGCTTTTAATGGGGTAATCAATATGGCTAGTAAATCACCCATGTTATTTCCTGGTTTATCGGTCGAACTTAAAGTTGGTGAACGGAACCTTACCCAGTTAAGTGTAAGATGGGCCCAAGTGATAAAAAACAAAGCTGGCCATGATAAATTTGCCTACAAACTTAATATTCTGGGCATGCAGGCGCACGATTGGGTAGCGGGAAACCTTGATGCAAGTACGACTTCAGAAGACACCCCTTCAAATTATTCAGGATATGATGCGGTAAACCGCTATGGTGATGAGGTGCTTACAGGTGGTAATGACTTCAGTGGCAACCCAATTACTTATCCCGGTTTAGGAAGAATTTACAGAACCGGATATATGGAAAAAGATATTGTTGACTATGATACGAAGAACGTTAAAACCAATATTGGACTGTATTACAAAATTACCGATAAAATAGAAATCAACTATGGATTTAATTATAGTTTTGGAACAACAGTTTACCAGGGTGATAATAGGTATAGCTTAAAAAATATTCAATTTTTTCAGAATAAACTCGAAATAGGTCAACCTGATAAATTTTTCGTAAGGGCTTACATGACCCATGAAGATGCAGGTGATTCATTCGATGCTGTTGTTACTGCTTTCGAAATGGAGAATGCATCCAAAAAAGAAGGCGTTTTTTATAAAGATTATTCCTCCTATTATCAGACGTTTATTGTTCCACGTATGTATGATGCCGGATTACCTAAAAATGAAGAAAACAGACCCAATCTCGGAGATATACTTGCCACATGTGGTTGTACTATTGAAGAAGCTTTAATCATTTTTGGTGAAGCAAACCTTGAATGGCAATCAGAAACTGTTGGTCTTCAAGATGATTGGATTGGCCAAAATAAAGACAGCATGCTGGTTTGGCATGCCGAAACACGCGAATTCTCGGATAATGCTGCAGCCTCCGAGTTTGAGCATCCCTTTTTTAAACCGGGTACCGAACGTTATGATTCATTGTTAAACAATATAACATCACGGCTATTTACCGAGGGAGGGTCGCGGTTTTATGATAAATCCTCACTCTATAATATCGATGGGCAATATCAGTTTAAAGCAGGACCGGTAGGATTTACCTTAGGTGGTAATTATCGCCTTTATACCCCCGATTCAAAAGGAACCATATTTGCAGATACTGCAGGCATAAAAATTACCAATTGGAATATTGGAGGGTATCTCGGTATCGAATATAAAATATTAGACGATAGAATGATTTTTTTAGGGACAGTTAGGGTTGATAAAAATGAAAATTTCGATCCGGTTGTATCACCCGCATTTTCAGTGGTATATAATTCTGTTAAAGAACATATATTTCGACTATCATATTCCACTGCAGTACGAAATCCAACAATGGCCGATCAGTTTTTATATTACAACGTTGGCAGAGCAATTTTGATTGGTAATTTAAACGGTATGGATTCGCTGGTAACAGTTGATTCTTTTAAAGAAGCTATAAATTCAAAACCCACTTTCGGGTGGGATAAGCTCGTTTTTTTTAATGTTGCACCTATTCGACCTGAACAAGTGCAAACCGTTGAAATTGGATACCGTGGTATGTTTAGCGATAAATTTTATATAGACCTTACATATTATCACAGTTGGTACGAGCATTTTATAGGTTATAACATCGGTATCGACATTGATTATAATCCTGCAAATCCTTTACCCTCAACTTTTCAGGTATATCGTATTGCTGCCAATGCTACCGACCAGGTTACTACACAAGGGGTAACTGTTGGCGCCAATTACTACCTTGGACTAAATTGGGTTATCAATGCCAATTATTCATGGAATAAATTAGACCTACAGGGATCTGTTGACCCTATTATTCCTGCCTTTAACACGCCTGAAAACAAATTTAACGTAGGGATTAGTGGTCGTGATTTTGTATTGTTTGGAGCCAGGTATTTTGGATTTGGTGTCAATTACAAATGGATTCAGGGATTCGAGTTTGAAGGTTCACCACAGTTTACCGGATTTATCGATTCTTATTCTTTGGTTGATGCACAAGTTAATTACAAGCTACAAAAGCTTAATATGACCTTTAAATTAGGTGCTGCTAATGTTCTGAATAATCAGGTTTATCAGGTTTATGGTGGACCGTTGGTTGGTCGGTTAGCTTATTTTTCCATTTCATATGATTGGATCAATCGCTAATATTAAAAAAAAAATGTTATCTTTCGCCAAAAATCACTAAAATTTATATCCTATGAAAAATTTTTTACAAAGTTTAATCATTTTAATTGCTCTTGCATTTTCTACACAAGTTAATGCACAGCGATACTTAAGCGAAATTTTCGATTCGTATCTATTAACCGAAGACGTTAGTTTTGGGGTTAATGTAAACCCTTTGATATCTACATTTCCGGATCCTGATGTACCCTTAGAAATGGTACAATGGCAAGCTGAAATGGATTTTTTAAATGATCTGATTGATGCTTCAATTACTAATCCGGATACGCTGTTATCCTACATGAATTTCTTTTATCCGAATTCGGTTTTACCAGACTCACTGCAGACCATGGTAAAAATAACACCCTTAGAAATGGATGTTTATACTCCTCCGGCAAGTGATGAAGTTACAAATCGACCGGTTTTTATTAATGTACATACCGGAAATTTTTTACCGGCATTATTCAACGGTGCAACAACCGGTGATAAAATTGACAGTGTTGGCGTAAATATTTGCAAACAAATGGCAAAGCGAGGGTATGTTGCCGCAAACGTTAACTATCGCTTAGGATGGAACCCATTATCTACCGACGAGAATGTTCGACGGGGAACGTTATTGCAAGCTGTTTATCGTGCTCTTCACGATGTTCAAACTGCTGTAAGATTTCTACGTTCACCTGCAGGAGGTCCGTTTGGAATTGATCCCGCTAAATTTGCGTTAATCGGTCAAGGTTCCGGTGGATATGTAACTCAAGCTTATGCCACTTTAAATAATTACAACACCGAGATAGCCGGACTACCGAAATTTATTGATACCGGAACCGGATTACCATTTGTTATCGAATCCAGAGACGGAACCATAGATGGGGGTCCAGGATTTCTAAGATTGCATGACCCTCTTTTCGATTTTGGACTACCTAAAGATATTAGTATGTCGGTTAATATGGGTGGTTCATTAGCAGATTCTACTTGGTTAGAGCAGGGTGATGCTGCAATGGTTGCTTTCCATTGTCTCCGCGATCCTTTTGCGCCATTTGATCATGGAATGGTTGTGGTACCCACCACTAACGAAAATGTAGTGGAGGTTGATGGAGGAAATATATTTATCCGCAAAGCAAATGAATTTGGAAATAATGATGCATTCTCCGGAATACCAGATGGTAATTCTTTTACCGATGCTGCCCGTGCTACTTATGGACAAACTTATGAATATATTTATGCTACACAACCTACCATGACTGTAAGCGAAGGTGCTGAAGGCTTATATCCTTTTATTTTACCCCTTAACGGAGGTACTAGTGTATTCGGTAACCAGGTATCACCATGGGATTGGTGGGATTTCGCAACCCTTGAAGCTGTTGTAGCCGCAACAAATGCTCAAATGGGAACAAATTTTAACGCTGTTGATATAAATAATAGTGGTTTATTTTCTAACCCTAATATGAGCCAGGAACAAGGATTAATCTACATTGATACAATTATGGGATATTTAAATCCGCGAGCAGTATTACAATTGGATCTTGCTACAGGAATCGGTGAATCTATTGAAGTTAGAGATGCAATGAAATTATATCCTAATCCTTCTTCTGGTTCTGTTGTTGTTGAAAATGATAAAACCAAAATGAGTGAGATTATTTTTATGGATGCCATCGGACGCGTTGTTTTCAGTGTTGAAGTTGATGGATATCAATACATGTTAGATCACGACGGATGGAAAAGAGGGATCTACTTTGTAACAGTAATGTTTAAAGAAGGTGGTCAGTTGACTAAAAAATTGATTATTAAATAGAATCAATTCTCAATATTTATAAAAATACCTCTTGAATGCAAGAGGTATTTTTTTTCACTAAAATCTTCAGATTATCAAATTTGGGACTAAACAAGTTATGAAGTTAAGCAACACATTTTTATTCAAACATTCTTTTCAACTTTCTTTAGTATCCAATAGTAAATAAGGACTTGAACAAATCAGTAAATGCTTCCTTATTATATTCCAAAAATTTTTATTATTTGTTGTAACTATTGAGCTAATAGTTATAATGTTTTTTTAAGCTTTGGTTTTTTAATCTATATTTAATTATTTTGCAGGCATATTTAAAAGATTAATCAATGAGAAAAGTTGTTTTATTAATGCTGTCATCAGTGTTTATTTCGATGTCGGTTTTTGCCGGAGGATACCAGGTTCGCCTTCAGGGAAATAAACAAAATGGATTTGGACTTGTTGGAACTTCTTTAAATTGGGGCTCCAGTTCCATTTTTTACAATCCGGGTGCATTATCATTTATGAAAGATAAAATACACTTTGCGATAGGTGCCAGCGGTATTATGTCGAATGCAGCTTTTCAGCAATCGGGGAGTAGTTATGCAGCAGAAACCGATAATCCAATTAGTACACCTTTTTATGTATATGGCGCAGCTAAAATTAATGAATTGATAACTGTTGGTGTAGGTGTTTACACGCCTTTTGGTAGTTCGGTAAAATGGAAAGACGATTGGTCTGGAAAATTGTTAATTCAGAATATTTCATTAAAGGCAATTTTTATTCAACCAACAATTTCATTTAATTTAAATGAGAAGTTTGGTGTTGGTGCCGGATTTAGCTATACAACAGGCAGTGTAGAAATTAACAAGGCGCTAAATTATGGCCCAAATTCTGATGTTAACCTTAACGCTAATGCCAATGGTATAGGATTTAATCTTGGCGTTTTCTACAAAGCCAGTGATAAACTTTCAATAGGACTTGACTACCGCTCTAAAATTAGTATGAAGGTTGATGGAGGAGATGCAACTTTTAATGTTCCTTCGTCATTAAATACATTGATACCTGCTACGAATAAATTTGATACAGAGCTTCCTCTTCCAGGAAATCTTGATTTTGGTATTGCATACTGGGTAACTGAGAATTTACTAATAGCTTTTGAACTTGACTGGATAATGTGGAGTACATATGACTCACTTTCATTCACCTTCTACGAAAGTGGAGCTTTACTTAATTCAAGCAATACAAGGGAATATAGGGATTCATTTGTTCCCCGGGTAGGTATACAATATAATATGATGGACAATCTACAAATAAGAGCCGGTGCATATTATGATTCATCACCTGCTAATCCTGATTACTTTACTCCTGAAACCGTTAGTTTAAATACTTTTGCTTATACACTTGGATTATCATATTCTCCGATTGAAATGTTGAGCATTGATGTTTCGTTCCTTCAATTGTTTGGACAAACATCACGTATGAATTATACGCCCGAGAATTTCAATGGAACATATCAAACAATCACATACATTCCTGGATTGGGTGTTAGTTTAAAATTCTAATCTAATAATGAGAAAAATCATGAAAATTAAATTTATATATATTATTGCCATTCTGACTTTCATCCTATCATGTAAGCCAGAAGTTAACGAATTTACCCCAAGCAATGGTGAGGCCGATTTCACAAGCTACGTTGCAATAGGTAATTCTCTTACAGCTGGTTATGCGGATGGAGCTCTGTATACTTCAGGTCAGGAATATGGATGGGCGAATATTCTTGCCGGACAGTTTAAAGAAGTTGGTGGCAACGGTCAATTTAATATTCCAATGATGCCAACTGAAGATGGTGTTGGCGTTTCATTTCCTGGTTTGGTAACAAAATTTGTGCTTGGTTATAGTGAAGATTGCCTGGGAAATACATCACTGGGACCTGTGAGAGCAGTTGCTAATCCTGACCAACTAAAGCTGTTAACCGAACTCGTAACGTCAGTTTCTGCTGATGGACCATTTAATAATACAGGCGTCCCGGGTATTAAAGTAGTTAATCTATTCGCTCCTGGACTTGGCCTACTAAATCCATATTATGGACGTATGGCAGATAATCCAGCAACCGACAAACTTATTGATGAAGTTGCAAAAGTTGATCCTACATTTTTCAGTTTATGGGTTGGTAACAACGATGTATTAGACTATGCTACTTCGGGAGGCATTAATAGCATAACCCCTTTAGAAGGTCCCATTGGCGTTGGCTTTACTTCAACTTATGCAGCAGCAGTACAAACTATTATGGCATCAGCTAACAAAGGTGTTCTTGCAAATATCCCGGGAGTTACTTCCGCTGCTTTTTTCACAACGATACATTATAATGTAGTAGACATTGATGATCAACTTACTGTGGATGATCTAAATGCAGAATATGCTCTATATAACGCAACTATGGAACAATTAGGAGAATCTTACAGAATAAACTTTCAACTGGGAAATAATCCAATGGTTATCATGGATGAGACAATGCTTGTTCCGGAACCTCTTAAATTCAGACAAATGACGAATGATGAGTTAGTGCTTCTATCTATACCTCAGGATTCGATTAGATGTGCGATGTGGGGTAGCGTCAAACCTGTTTCTGATAAGTATATTTTGACAATTTCAGAAATTACAGAAGTTACAGCCGCTATTACAGCATATAATGAAATTATTAAGCAAACGGCTGAAACCAATGGATTGGCTTATGTAGACTTTAATAGCTTTTTAATTGAGGCAAGCACAGTTGGAGTTGTATTTGATGGGATCACATTTACTACTGACTTTATTACAGGAAATATGTTCTCTCTTGATGGTATTCACCTTACTCCGCAAGGGAATGCAGTTGTAGCGAATTATTTTATTGATGCTATTAACTCAACATATAATTCAAATATACCTAAAGCAGTTATAGGTTCTTATCCAGCAACTGATTACCCTTAATAAATAGTTTGAGACAGGTTGGAAAGAATTAGATTTAACGAAAGGTGATGAAAGCTTGAACTTTATAGCAAGCCTACCAGTCGTAATCACATGAGTCCCATAATTTTCTTTCTTCTTCCTCAGTTATTTTAGCCGCTTCTTCAGGAGTGTATTTTTCTGATGTTTTTTTCAACATACAATCACAAAAGTCAACAGCATTTCTCTTTTCAACTCCGTTTGTTTCCATAAACTCCATGCAACTTTTGGTCCATTTGGCTTTCTGCTCGTCATTCCAGGTGTCAGCCTTTGAATCAGAGTTACAAGCACCTGCAAATACTAAAAATCCGAATGTTACAATTAATAATTTGATAATCTTCATGTTAATAGACTTTAGTTTTAATAATGGATAAATGACAAAAGTAGTGTTAATATAGTAATTATTCAATTTCTTTTTAAGAGAAACAGAATATTTGCCAGGCTTATTGTATAATAAGTAAAAAGTTCTGATCTAATTATATTTACTTATTCTAACTATCTTTGCTTCGAAATATTTATTATTTTGATTCTGAATCCTTGACGAACTAATAGCTAGTATTATGAATCTCGAGAAGAAATTTTATTTACCCAACCGTATCGCTGCTCTTTCTGATGGCATATTTGCAATTGCTATGACTATATTGGTGTTGAATATTAACATTCCTGATAAAGACTTAGTTAAGCAAATAGGTCTTTTGAATGCTTTGCTTGCTCATGTACAAGAATTCTACTCTTATTTTCTCAGTTTCTTTCTGTTAGGTGTTTTCTGGGGAATACAACATAAACATATGAATGCGATTGAAAAAACTGATTCTGGATATATTTGGCTGAATATCATTCTTCTAATGTTTATTTGCTTGATTCCTTTTTCAGCTAGTCTTCAATCAGTTTATAATGGCAGTTCTGTTTCTTCCACTATTTTCGGGTGCAATATGCTGATAATAGGATTCTTTTTGATGCTTAATTGGCGTTATGCTACAAAAGATCACAAACTCATTGCAAAAGATTATAGTAGAGAGAATATCGTTAAGGGAAAAAAGTATATCCTTATATTTATTTTAGTAACAATTGCAGCGATAATAATTGGACTGTTTACTCCCGATTATTCAGGAATTACATTTTTACTTATTCCAATATTAAAAGCTTTTACAAAATGAAAAAAATAGTATTCGCTACGAATAATAAGCACAAACTGTTTGAAATCAGAAGTATATTAAGAAATGATTTTGAAGTGCTAAGTTTATCAGATATCGGGTACGATAAGGATATTCCTGAAACCGGGAATACACTTGCTAAAAATGCTTCGCAAAAGTCGCATACAATTTACAATAAATTTAATATTGATTGTTTTTCGGATGATACAGGCCTTGATATTGATGCTTTGGATGGAGAACCAGGAGTATATTCAGCAAGGTATGCTGGTGAAAATGCCTCCTACAATGATAATGTAAATAAAGTATTGCTCAAACTCAACGGAATTAAAAATCGGAAAGCTGCATTTCGTACGGTTGTTTCCCTAATTCTTGATGGAAAAGAATACCAGTTTGAAGGAAGCGTATCTGGGAAAATAACTCTTAAGAAAAGAGGCGGTGGAGGATTTGGATATGATCCTATATTTCAACCTAATGGATTTGACAGTACATTTGCTGAAATGCCATTAGATATTAAAAATAAAATTAGTCATCGTGGCAAGGCAATGGAGAAATTAGTCTTGTTTTTAAATGGGCAGAGGTAAGTAACTTCTAAGAACCCGTAATCGGAAAGGAATTAACCAACTATCTAGGTAAAGTTATTCAAACATATTTTCAACAATCGTATTAAACACTGCAGATATAGGTATGCCCATTGCTTTAGCTTGTCTGGGTATTATGCTAGCTTGTGAGAAACCAGGTATTGTATTTATTTCAATAAAATAAAGCTCTGATTCAGTTAATATGTAGTCGATTCGAACTACACCCTTGCAATCAAGTTTATTGTATAATAGAGAAGAGATAGCCTTGATATCAGTTTCTTGTTCGATATCAAGGTTATGAGGTGGTGTAATTTCCTCAGCAAGTCCGGCTGTGTATTTTGCTTCATAATCAAAAAAGTCGTTCTTACTAATAATTTCAGTCAGAGGAAAAATATTTAGTTCTTTGTTTTTCAAAAAGAGACCACAGGCAATTTCGCGACCAATAATTGTTTCTTCAATTAAAATTCTATTGTCTGTTTTAAATGCTTTTGTCACAGCAAGATCAAAATCATCTACCGCCGTAACTTTCGAAATACCAACGCTTGACCCACTACGAACGGGCTTAATAAACACAGGCAACCCTAATGAGTCGAGTACCAGATCTTTATTAATGAACTCTCCTTCTAGAAATGAAAATGATTGGGCAACTTTTATTCCAATCGATCTCACAAAACTATTACATAAATATTTGTTGAATGTTAGCGCAGAAGTATCCATATTGCAACAAGTATATGGTATACTTAACAAATCAAAATATCCTAATAACTTACCATCTTCGCCTGGAGTGCCATGTATGGCATTAAAAACTCCGTCAAATTTTATGATGTCTGAATCTAGTTTAAGAGAAAAATCTGATTTGTCTATCTTATGATGGATGTTATCAACATTCTTAAAATACCATTGATATTTCTCAATAAAAATGATGTATGTTTTATACTTATTATTATCGAGATTTTTCTTGACCATTTCAGCACTTTGTACTGATATTTGGTACTCACCAGAGTATCCTCCACAAACAATTGCAATATTCTTCATCTAGATTAATTATTCACGTAAACGCAAATTAATTCCTGATAGTACAAATTTAACTCCTTTTTTGATCAATGCGTAAAGTAATATAATGATGGACAATAATTTTTACCTTTGTTGTGATTATACAATAATTTCAAATGATTGAAGTTATGGAACTGTATCCTTATTAACCAAAGGATTCAACAAATAAACTGTAATGAGTTTTTTTTATTTTTTAGGACGTAAAAGATTTTATTTTCATTTTCTGATTGCATTATGTCTATCAATATTTATACTTTGGATTATACTAAAGTCGATGGATATTTTCACGAAACATGGGGAGTTGTATATTGTACCCGATTTTGATGGACAAACACTGAAACAGTTAACTGATAGGGGATATAGCGATTATTTTATTTTTGAAATTATTGATTCCGTTTATTTTAAAAGTAAGCAAAAAGGAACAGTTGTTTTGCAAAACCCACTATCTGGATCCAAGGTAAAGCAAGGTCGTCATGTGTATCTTACCATTGTGGCACAAACGCCTGAAAAAGTTTTGATGCCCAATCTTAAAAACCTCTCCTTACGACAAGCCTTGGTTACTCTCGAATCAAACGAATTACTTGTTGGCGAGCTTGAGTATGTTCAATACTTTGCACGTAACGCAGTTGTTGATCAGCTTATTGGTGATGAGCCCATTGAAACAGATACAGAACTACTTAAAGGTACAGTTATAAATCTTGTTGTTGGAAAGGGTGAATTTGCTGTAATGATACCAATGCCGTTTTTAATTGCTTTAAGTCAATCGGAAGTCAGAAAAAAATTACACTATAATTCTTTAAATGTCGGTCGGGAATATTTTTTAGATGATGACGATATAGCTCATGCCAGGGTATACAAAACCGATCCAAAGGCGTTAACAGAAGATATGCTTATCTTGGGACAACCTGTTAATATATGGTATCGTTCGGACGAACTCATTGATTTTCAGGAATATTTGAAAGAATTCGAACCCGATACATTATATGCTAATCCTGATGATATGCCAAATAAATTGACTAAGGATGAATTTTAAGATATTATTTACAACTCTGCTTTTTGGAATGAGTTCCATTTTGTTTTCACAGGAATTTGTAACCGGTATTCAAATAAACGAAGCTGTAGTACTAGAGGCAAAAAAGATTGCTCTTGAAAATCGATCGAGTAATTGTGCTTCTGATAGGTTAATAGAAGCCAAACAGCTACCATTTTTTGATGATTTTTCAACCTCTAATATTTTCCCTAATCAATCATTATGGGATGGCAGGTCGGTATTTGTTAACAAAGATTTTCCTTATATGCCTGTTAATATTGGTGCTGCCACATTTGATGCTATTGATAGCACTGGTAATATTTATAGTACAGGCTCAATAGCACCATTTGAGGCAGACAGATTAATGACACAGAACATTCGTTTGGATTCAATATTTATTCCAGTTGGAAGGAAACTCACTCCAGCTGACTCTGTTTACTTGAGCTTTTTTTATCAGCCACAAGGTGTTGGTGATGCTCCTCAATTACGAGATTCTTTGATTCTTGAGTTTTCGCGCTATACAGGTAATTTAGTTTACTCCCATATGGATTCTATTACAGTAATCTCAAATATATATCTACAAAATCCAGGAGATACAATCAGAGCTCTTGATACATTGTGGGCTCCAGCCTCATTGGGATGTAATCCTTTGGTGTTTACAATTGCTTATATTAATATTCCTTGGGGAGATTCGGTTACAGTTGCTTGTGATTCGGTATTTGTTCCTGAAATAAATTGGGATCGCATGTGGTACTCAGAAGGATTGAGCCTTGAAGAATTCAAAGTAATATATAACAGAGATATGATTCAGGTAATGATCCCGGTAATTGATACTTCTTATTTTATTGATGAATTTAGATTTAGGTTTAGAAATTATGCAAGTCTTTCGAATGAAAATTATCCAGCCTCATGGAGAAGCAATGGTGATCAGTGGAATATTGACTATGTTTATTTAAACTATAACCGATCTGCTGGCGATACTACTTATAGGGCGCTAACTTTTTCCCAACGTGCTCCTTCCTTTTTAAAGAATTATGAAGTAATGCCATATCGTCAATATAGATCTTCACCTTCCCAAAATACTAGTCCAAGTTTTCACATGTATATAGCCAATCTGGACAAAATTGAGCACAATACTAAGTATTCGTATCATGTAAAACAGGTTGAAGGAAATTTCGAATATGATTATTTAGGAGGTAGTTGTAATTTGTTACCTTTCTATGAAGCTGGTTTTCAAAAATGTGAAGGGTGCGGCACAGCACATGCCTGCCCTCCAGTAAATTCTTTATTCTCACTTGATTACGATAGAGATACTACATCATACATTATTAAACATTATATAAGCGATTCGTCGGATCAAAATTCCATTGTTGATTCGGCTATTTATAATCAAGGTTTTTACAATTATTATGCATATGATGATGGTACTCCTGAAGTAGGTTGGGGTGTAGACGGTAGCGCTGGTGCACAAGTTGCGTATCAGTTTACCTTAAGTATGTCCGATACATTATGGGGTGTACAAATGTACTTCAATCGCACTCTGAATAATGCAAATGAATTTTTGTTCGACTTGTTAGTTTGGAGTGATAACAATGGCAGACCCGGAGAAGTGATTTACAGGTTAGACAACCAAAAAGTGAAATGGGAAAATGGTCTCTATCGATTTTATCCCTATATGCTAAGTGAACCGTTAACAATGGCAGGTGTTTTCTATGTAGGTTGGGAAAAGCATGATCCTGATAACATGAATATTGGTATGGATGCCAATAATAATAAGCAGGACAAAATATTCTATAAAACAGAGCTTGATTGGTTTAATGCCTCCGTTCCTGGAGCATTGTTGATTAGACCTATTGTTGGATCAAATTTAGTGCTTTCAACAAATGAATTATTTCCTGTAAATGATAATAGCAGCATGAAAGTTTTTCCAAACCCGACATCTCAATATTTTTCAATTTCAAATCAAGAAATTGATAATGACCCGAATGCTAAATTAAAAATCTATAATGTGTATGGACTTGAGATGCTTAATAAGACAGGAGTAGATTCAAAGGTAAATATTAGCGGTTTTCCTGCTGGTATCTACATTGTAAGAGTAGTTAGTAAAAACAAACATTACACAGCCAAATTATTAATTAAGTGATGAATGCCGAAGGTGTAGATGGAAAAGTTGAAGAAAGTTTCGAGTTATACGAACATCATAATATTGTTGTCGACTCAGGCCAGGCACCTTTAAGAATTGATAAATTTCTGTTTAACAAGATTGTAAATGTAACACGTAATAAGATCCAGCAAGCCGCTAAGGCCGGCAATATAGTTGTTAAGGGTGTTCCTGTTAAATCAAATTACAAAGTAAAACCACTTGATGAGATCTCGGTATTAATGACCTATCCTCCAAGGGATGTGGAAATATTGCCAGAAGATATTCCAATCAACATTGTATATGAAGATGAGGACCTTATACTGATTAACAAGCAAGCTGGTTTGGTTGTGCATCCTGGTTATGCAAACTATACAGGTACATTATTAAACGGACTCGCTCATTATTTTGCTAAAACCGGGCAAACTAATGTTGAAAACGGATTTGGTTACCTTGTTCATCGTATTGATAAGGATACTACCGGACTTCTTTTGGTTACCAAAAACGAACTTGCCCAAACAAAACTTGCAAAGCAATTTTTCGATCATACAGTTGACAGGGAATATGAAGCATTAGTATGGCGGGATGTGGAAAATGATGAGGGTATAATAGAGGGTAATATCGGACGTAGTCTAAAAGATCGAAGGGTTATGACTGTCTTTCCAGATGGAGAATATGGCAAGGAAGCTGTTTCGCATTATAAAGTTTTGAGACGATTTGGCTACGTTACGCTCATACAATGTAAACTCGAAACAGGTCGTACACATCAAATTAGAGCACACCTTAATTATCTTGGACATCCTCTTTTTAATGATGAACGATATGGTGGTAATAAGATACTAAAAGGAACAACTTTTTCTAAATACAAACAGTTCGTTCAAAATTGCTTTAAGATTATAAGTCGACAGGCATTACATGCTCGTTCACTTGGATTTATCCATCCTACTACAAATAAGAAGTTGCATTTTGAATCAAACTTGCCATCAGATTTTATTAATGTGCTTGACAAATGGGATGGGTATACTTCAAACCGTCCTGATGGTGATGAGTAAATTAGCCATTGAGGAATATGGCAAAGATATTAATCAACTATCTCACCAACTACGACTACTTTATAATTATTATTAATGCCTGCCGCAGAATAGTTGATAAAATATATTCCTTGAATTTTGGGTCTCAAGTCAATATTCAAATAGTTCTCACCTTTCTCAATATTCCAATATCCTGTTTCTCTGCCAGTTGCATCAAAGACTCTGATTGAGTAATCATCAGGTATCTTGTTGCCAAAAGCCAATTTAATTTTTCCATTAGTTGGGTTAGGAGAAATATTTGGTAGTACTCTAATATACCCAACCCTTGTAAGTGTGTCTATTTTATCAGTTGAGGTTACAATCAAACGAACATCATATATGCCAGCATTATCGTATTTAATTGATCCAGGATTTTCAAGTTCAGAGCTCTCTGGATTACCTTCCTCAAAATACCAATTATATCCACTAATGTTACCAAATGATGTGTTTATGAATGATAAAGATTCACCAATGGTAATTTTTTCTGTTTCAACTGAAAACCCTGCAAAGATATTCGTAGAATCAAGGTTAGTCCCTTTTAAAATTGTAACACCAGTCATAAGTGGGTCTAGCCAATATTTAAGCTGTGATGTTGAATCCTGACCATATGATTCCCAAGAAAAACTAAATTTACCATAATAATCCGGGGCATTTTCAGATGTGCATGAAGCACTACCACCTGTTAAAGAACCAATTATATTACCTTTGTTATTAAAAATAGGGCTACCTGATGACCCCCCTTCAGTAACCCCATGCCCGCTTACAGTTTCATTCCAGTTTACTTTCCAATACTTTCCATCTGGATCTTCATTTTGATTGTCATATTTAGTGGATACTAAAGGATTTTCATAAGTTGATATCATCTTTAGGTCTCCCTGAGGGTGATGTATTGTAACACCTGATGATGAAACATCTTCAGTACGATTCCATCCATTGAAGTATGGCATATATTCAGAGGGCACATCATCGTTAAGCATTAACAATTTGAAATCAGAACCACTACTTGTTCCACCACTACTATGTGATAGCAAAGATGCACCGGATAATGTTTTCAATTCAGGTTCAAACTCCGGTTGATTGCAATTCTCTGACTCATAATCAAAATAGAATAGCCATTGTTGATAATCAAAAGCATCAGAAAATTCTCCACAATGGTTAGCTGTTAGAAAATAAGGAGTTCCATCATTTTTTGTATTGTTTATTAAAGTACCTGTACACCAGAAAGTCTTGTTACTTTCTTTTAATAGTATACGTGCGACTCCCTTTTTTTTGTCCTGCCAATTTTCTCCTTCTATACAGTTAATATGAACTTCGCAGCTACCGGCATCACCAAAACCTCTTGCATTACTATGATAATCTGAAAGTAAGACTCCAACTTCATAAATAGAAAATGGAATATGTTTGTGTCGTTTTTGAGCATTTAACTCAATTATTATTGTATCTCTCGGAATGAAATCTGTACACATATACAAATTGTTGTTGTTTTTTGTAAATGCACCTAGTACTAATTCTTTTTTTGGGTTGTACAGATAAAGCTTTTCACCATCACCCAAATTTATATTATTAAAATATAAGTTCACAGCAACAGCATGAGGAACAACAATCTCAAGTTGCCATACATAGCCGTTGTCAGCTTCTAACCAATTACCTTTATTTGATAAATTATAAGGAAAAGGCAGTGTGTATCCAGCACGGGCAGGAGTTTTATTTTCGTTTAATAGAACCTGAGGTAATATATTTGGTATTTCAATAGAAGGGATCTCACCGTTTAATGAACTATGGAAACTATCAGGTATACCTTTAGTTGATATTTGAGATATTGCAAAAGCATGAACTAAAATTAGTAGTACTAGAAGTAAAAACCGATTCTTCATATATAATTACATCCTAAAAGAAATAACAAAATTCTATCTAATAATCGATAGCGTTTTTACAACATGATTGTCACCATTAATAATATTAACCAAATATAATCCATCAGGTTGCAATTTAAGGTCAAGTACATATGTATTTTTATCTCTTATTAATTTCTTATTACTAATAATATTACCTTCAACATCTGACACATTGATCTTAACTTCTTTATTATCGGTGCTTGCAAATTGAAGGATGAATATTCCTGTTCCTGGATTTGGATAAATTCTAAAATCATCAGGTCCATCAAAATCTTCAATCCCAACCCAGTCAACCAGGATGTAGTCTTCCATTAATTTCAAATCGCTGCCTACAGCATTTGTTACGTTTAAGCTTACGTTATATGCACCACCAACAGTATATAATATATTTTCGGGATTTTGTTCCGTTGATATACCTGGAGTACCTCCTTCAAATTCCCATGCCCACTCGATTGGGTTACCAGTTGATAAGTCACTAAAATTAACAGTTTCATCCTGCATTATATGTGTATTGTCTGCAGTAAAATCAGCTACAGGTGCAGAACCACCTACTATTATATAATCTTCTTTCACTAATGTATCAGAACCACCTAGATTTGTGGCTATTAACGTAACTGTAAAAACACCTTCATTATTAAAACGAATAGTTGGGTTTTGTTGGGATGATGTTCCTGGCGATCCTTCTTCAAATGTCCATGCCCACTCATATGGATCTCCAGTAGATAAATCAGTGAAATGTACCGATGTGCCTGGTAGCACATGAGTAGCATCAGCTTCAAAATCGGCAGTTGGAAGTGCCATTGCATTTACATGAATATAATCTGGTTTTATTTCAGTATCAGTACCATCGGCATTTGTAACGGTTAAACTAACATCCATATATCCAGTGTCGGGATAAACAACCCATGGATTTTCTTCTGTTGAAGTTCCAGGATTACCGCTTTCAAATGTCCAATCCCATTCATAAACACCAGGCTCAGACAGGTCTGTAAAAAATACTGTATCGCCCTGAGTTATTTCAGTATTATCAGCAATATAATCAGCAATAGGAGGGATAATTTGCCATGAAACACCAGGTAATTTCTCCATTCCAGTGTTACCAGGATCAAGCCAGTCTTGAAGTCGGGTAGCTGCTGTATTCCCATTATGATCCCATGAATACCAAATCTTCCCATAATAGGCAGGTGATGGGTTTGTACATGAATTTGATGTCCACCCACCTGTAAGATCGCCCATAATAAGACCGTTACTATCGAAAACCGGGGATCCGGAGGAGCCTCCCTGCATAATCGATTTACCATTAACTGTTTGTGCCCACGTAAGTTTCCAGTGGCTTGGATTCCCATTCCAGAAGGTGGATGATACTAGAGGTGTATCATAAGTAGATATTTTTTTTATATCTCCAGCAGGATGGTGAATTCCAACACCATTACCGGCATCTTCATTGGAGTTTGTGCGATTCCATCCGCTAAAAAATACATCAAATGAGTTAGGTATCGAGTTATTAAACTCAACGAGGTAAAAGTCGGATCCGTCATCAGCAAAGCTAGGATCGTTAGCTCGTAATTGGCAACCGGTTGTTGCATTATAGCCTGAGCTACTACCATTACAAGAGCTAGCCTGGAAGTTAAAATAAAATATCCATTGGTTTCTATCATTTGAATTCGATCCTTCTCCACAGTGCGCTGCTGACAGAAAGTAAGGAGTTCTGTCGTTATCAGTATTATTGATTAATGAACCAGAGCACCAATAGTAACTGCCTCCAATTTTAATTGACATACGTGCGACACCTTTTATTTGATTCTCCCAATCGTCACCCTCTTCACAGGCAACATTAATCATGCACCACCATGAACTTCTCTCGTTATCGTTTATAATCTCAATGTCTCTGTATGCATATGCAACTTCACTTATACTAATCATTGCATCTTGGTTAACATTATCAGGTTGAAAATACTCAAGCGTAACTTTATCTCCTTCAATGAATTGTGTCGAAAAAAGATGTGATTCAGGATTGTTGGTATGAGTAAATGCTCCAATTGTTTGAGTTTTATCGTAATTATATAAAAATAATTCACCGCCTTCTGGTATGAAAAAATTATCGTAATAGATACCCAAAGCTAAAGCTCCATCAACACTTATTTGCATTCTCCAAACCTTACCAACATCAGGAATAATAGTCCATGTTCCTGAGTTCTGAAGGGTCTTATCGATAACAACTGATACTCCCATCCGTCTTGGCTTATTCGGGTTTGCTGCTTCGTTAATGAGGTCTTCAGTAGCAATACTTACCATATTAGGAGAGGTGAAATTAAGATGCTGATAATGATCATCAAGTTGAAACATAACACTATATGGAGTTCCACCGTTGCTTATTTGAGCATAGCTCTCAAACAAGCTTCCTGATACAAAAACTATCAGGAATAGAAAATAGATTGTAAATTTTTTCATAACAATATGTTTTATCTGATTATTTTAAATTCTTAAAATAGAATTACACAAAACAAAGTTACAGATAATTGAATACATTTTGCATATTCATGCCAAAAAGCATGGTAATTTTAAACCTGCCGATTTTTGGATTATTTAGTTTACCTTTGGGAAAATTTTTTTTAAAATGATTGTAATAACGGGTGCAGCGGGTTTTATCGGTAGTGTTTTAGTAGCACGTTTGAATAGTGATGGCTATAAGAACCTGATTCTTGTTGATGATTTTAATAAAATTAGCAAGAATAAAAATCTTGACCAAAAATATTATATCAAAAAAATTCACAGAGATGATTTTTTTCAGTGGTTTGATGATTATTTTTTTAATGTTGATTTTGTATTTCATATTGGCGCTCGCACTGATACAACGGAGTTTAATAGTGAAATTTTTAACATTCTCAACCTTGAATATTCAAAACAGATTTGGCAGCGTTGCAGTAACCACAAAATTCCATTAATTTATGCTTCTTCGGCTGCAACATATGGTTTAGGTGAATTAGGCTATATAGACGATCACAAAATTGTTGATAAGCTGAAACCGTTAAATCCTTATGGAGAATCAAAAAATGATTTTGATAAGTGGGTGCTAAAGCAGAAGAAACAACCTCCTTTTTGGGCCGGACTTAAGTTTTTTAATGTATACGGTCCAAATGAGTATCATAAAGATAGAATGGCTTCAGTAATTTTTCATGCTCTCGGGCAGATTCTAAAAACCAAGAAGGTAAAATTATTTAAATCGCACAATTCAAAATTTAAGGATGGTGAACAACTGCGCGATTTTATTTACGTTAAGGATGTGATTGATGTGATGCTTTTCTTGAAGAATAATAAGATTGAGTCAGGAATATATAATTTAGGCANTGGTATAGCTCGTACCTTTATTGATTTGACAAATGCAATATTTGCAGCGCTTCAAATGGAACCTAACATTGAATTTATCGATACTCCTGAGGATATCCGTGATAAATATCAGTATTTCACTGAGGCAAATATGGAGAAGCTTAAGGGTATAGGTTATAATAACACATTTACTTCACTTGAAACAGGAGTTAATGATTATGTAACAAACTACCTTGTAAATAATATCTACATCTAATGCTAATTGTTCTAAGCGTAAGTCCATACATGTGGATAGATTGAAATGATAAAAAGATTAATATCAACCTAAGATTACTGCACTTCCAATACATGTTTTTTCCTCACGGTCATAAATCACTGTGAACTGACCAGGAGCTACACCTGATATACTAGAATCACTCACAATCTTGTTTCCAATTTCATCTTGTATAAGTATTCCTGAGTTAAACTCCGGTTGATGTCTTATTTTAAACTTTATACTTCTCAAGTTATTGTAATTATGGTTAGGATTTAGAAAGTGGATATCTTCAAGATATATTGTATCGTTGTAGCGAGATATAGGATCATAACCTTTTGATGCATATACAATGTTATTATCGATGTCCTTTTTCACTACAAACCAAGGCCCACCACTTAGTTTTAGGCCTCTTCGTTGCCCAATAGTATGAAACCAAAATCCTTTATGTTCACCAATAAGGTCATTAGTTTCTAATTCTCTTATTTCTCCTGGCATTTCACCAATTTGATTTTTGATGAAATCACTATAGTTAATCTTTCCCAAAAAACATATCCCCTGACTATCAGGTCTTCCTGCGCTTGGGAGTTTTATTTTGGTTGCTATTTCTCTAACTTGCGATTTTGGTAAGTCTCCAATCGGAAACATTGTTTTTTGTAGTTGAGGATAGGTTATGTTCCCTAAAAAATAAGTTTGATCTTTAACTTTATCGGCTGCCGTACTTAAAAAGATTCCTTCTTCAGTTTCGTAATTAGTAGCGTAATGGCCTGTCACAATTTTATCAAACTCATTACCATGTTTATCATTAAATGCGCCAAATTTTATTAACAGGTTACACATGATATCAGGGTTTGGGGTTAATCCTTTCTTAACAGAATCAATTGTGTATTTAACTACTGATGACCAATATTCATGCTGTAAGTCAACGATATCGAATTCGCAATTATATTTTTTGGCTATCCATTGAGTTATCTCTATATCTTCTTCTGAAGGGCAATCCATAAAGGCAGACTGATCCTCCATTCCTATTTTTATATAGAAAATATGGGGATTAAATCCCTGTTCCTTCAATAAAGGAATTGTAACCGAGCTGTCAACCCCTCCTGAAACCAATGCTGCTATTTTCATATAAAATTTTGTGCAAAGGTCGACATTTTGTTGAATTATACTAAATGAATTACTTTGCTACAATCATGCATAGTTTTATTACTTTTGAGAAATTATTAGTAAAAAATGAAAAGTAAAATATAGACATGTACGGAAATGTAAAAGATCACCTAATCAATGAAATAAACGATATTCGTAATGCCGGTTTGTATAAGGAAGAAAGAATAATAGTTAGCCCTCAACAAGCAGAAATTAAGTTAAACACAGGTCAAAATGTGCTTAATTTTTGTGCCAATAATTATCTTGGACTTTCAAATCATCCTGAGCTGATTAAAGCAGCAGAAGAAGGAATGGATTCACACGGTTATGGAATGTCATCTGTAAGATTTATTTGTGGTACAACTGATCTGCATAAAACTTTAGAAAAGAAAATTGCTGATTTTTTCGGTACAGAAGATACTATTCTTTATGCAGCTGCTTTTGATGCAAATGGAGGGGTCTTTGAGCCATTACTAACAGCTGAAGATGCTATAATTTCAGATAGTCTTAATCATGCATCTATAATTGATGGAGTAAGACTCTGCAAAGCCCAACGTTATCGTTATGCTAATGCCGACATGGCAGCACTGGAAGAAGAATTAAAGAAAGCACAAGCACAGCGTTTCAGAATAATAGTTACCGATGGTGTGTTTTCTATGGATGGAAACACTGCTCCTGTTGACAAGATTGTTGAACTTGCAGAAAAATATGATGCCATGGTTATGGTTGATGAATGTCACTCAGCCGGTGTTGTTGGTAAAACCGGAAGAGGTGTTAGTGAGCATTTTGATATAATGGGTAAACTGGACATCATTACCGGAACCCTGGGTAAAGCTTTTGGTGGTGCAGTGGGTGGTTTTACGACTGGTAAAAAGGAAATTATTGAGATGCTTCGCCAGCGTTCGCGTCCCTATTTGTTCTCCAATTCTCTACCTCCAATGATTGTTAATGCAGGCATTCGTATGTTTGACATGATGAACGAAACAAATGAGCTTCAGGATAAACTCCATGAAAATACTGACTATTTTATGGAAAAAATGATAGCAGCCGGTTTTGATATTAAACCTACTCAATCTGCAATTTGTGCAGTTATGTTATACGATGCAAAACTTTCACAGGATATGGCATCAAAATTACTTGAGGAAGGAATTTATGTAATAGGATTTTATTTTCCTGTTGTACCAAAAGGAGAAGCAAGAATTAGAGTTCAATTATCAGCAGGACATGAACGTGAACACTTGGATAAAGCAATTGCTGCGTTTACAAAAGTGGGTAAGGAACTCAAGGTAATTTAATTGTCCATTCACTGTTCACTATTAACTATTAACTATTCTCATTGATATGATATTCGGTATAGGTACAGACATAATTGAAGTTAAACGAATGGAAAAGCATCTATTAAATAACGATGCTTTAAAGCTGAAACTTTATACCCAGGCTGAACAACAATATTGTAACAAAGGTAAACTTACTCAATCACAATGTTTTGCAGCTCGTTTTGCGGCAAAAGAAGCTTTTTTTAAAGCACTAGGAACAGGCTATCGCTATGGAATGGCCTTTCATGAAATTGAGATTCTAAATGACGAATTGGGAAAGCCTTATGTAGTTCCACATGGCAAAGTGAAGGAATATCTTGAACAACAAAAGGTGAAACATATTCATCTCTCAATTTCACATGTTAAAGAGATGGCAAATGCATTTGTAGTTTTGGAAAAATAAACTTCACTAATGTTGGTCAGATAGAAACAACTTGGCATTCTTATTTATACTTTCCTTTATTGAAATAAACTTAAAAGCAGTTTCCTCTACGAATTTATCATTTGAATAATTGTATATCTGACGAGATGTCTCTGCTGTTTCTTTCGTAATTGCTGATTTTTTTCCAGTTACAAATCTTTTTGTCCATAATATTCTCCACACAATCTCACTGATGAATTTTGTAGCCTTATATTTAGGTCGTTTAACATCCAGTGAATCAGCCATCCAAAAAAATAGTTGTTTGTAACTAACGTTTTCAGAATTTAGGATGTATCGTTCACTTGAAGTTTTACTTTTCATAAGTATAATCATTGCTTCAACCACATCTTTTACATCTACAAATCCATTTGAACCCATAGAATAGAACTTAAGCCCATTATACATTGTGCTAAAAAGTTTTGAACTTCCTGAGTCCCAATTACCAGGGCCAAGTATTACTGACGGGTTAACAATAACTGCATTTAACCCTTCAGAGATTCCCCGCCAAACTTCCATCTCCGCATGGTATTTACTGGTTGAGTATGCTGAAGATTTTTTCGCGTTCCAATGTGTTTCCTCAGTAACAATATCGTTGTTATTGCTTCTTCCAAATACACCAATTGAGCTAATATGTACAAGCTTTTTTATGTCTTTCTCTAAGGCTGCATTTACAATATTTTTAGTCCCGGTAATGTTTGCAGAAATAATACTTTCTTTATCAGAAGATTGGAAGGAGACTATTGCAGCTGTATGATATACATAACTTATCCCTTCCATTGCATCAAGTACAGAATAGAAGTCAGATATATCCCCATCAATCCACTTTATTTTATTAAAAAGACTGTCAACATCATTTGTATAATATGAAAATACCTTTTTGGTTTTCAAAATATCAGAAGTAGATCGTTTAAAAACAACTGGTGTTTCACCGGCAACTGCTAACTTAAAAACTAGGTGCGAACCAACCAAACCTGTACCACCAGTAACTAGAATCATATTGCTCATTAATTGCTAAAGTGTAAATGCAAGATTACAGCAAAATTATAAAGTTAAATGTTAAAGTAGATAGTGAATCATAAAAAAGTAGAATATAATGATGAAATATTTTTTTTAATATGGAGTTCGTTTTGTTTTATTTTTGTTTCATGATCTCTAAACCATTTCAATACTCAGAGCCACTTTTCAGGCCGCCAAGCGAAGCCAGATCATTAATATTGCAGATAACAAATGGTTGTTCTTGGAACCGTTGCTCATTTTGTGAAATGTATACTTCAAAAAAATTTCAAATAAAAAAAGAGAAAGAAATTTTTGATGAGATTGATTTATTGGCTCCTTATTCTTCACAAATACGAAAAGTATTTCTAGCTGATGGAAATGCAATGGTACTATCGTTTGATAAGCTAATGAACATTATTGAAAAACTTAATAGTACATTTCCAAATCTTAATAGGATATCAATATATGCACTACCAAAAGATATAAGCACGAAGACCGAAGACGAACTCAGAGTTCTCTCGGCAGCTGGTTTGAAATTGATTTATACTGGTATAGAAACTGGCGACGACGAATTATTGAAGTTGATAAATAAAGGTGAGACATCAGTTTCAACTATTGAAGCTTTAGTGAAAGCAAGGAAATCAGGCCTTAAGCTATCAGTGATGATTTTGAACGGATTAGGAGGAAAACATTACTCAAAACAACATGCTATAAATTCCGCACAAGTGGTCAATAAAATACAACCCGAATATTTGTCTACTCTTGTTTTGAGTTTTCCTTATGGGTTAGATCATTTTAAGAAGAGGTTTTCAGCAGATTTTATTGAATTGAATAAATATGATTTAATTTCGGAGATGAGCGATTTTATTTCTGAACTTAATTTACAAAATACTGTATTTCGGAGCGATCATGCATCAAACTATCTGATATTAAAAGGTATGCTAAATAGAGATAAAGAGAAACTTCTTTCTGGAATATCCGACGTAATAGATAATCCTGAGTCATCTGATCTTCGACCAGAATGGATGCGTGGATTATAGAATGTTTTTTGTAAAAGTGCTTATTGTTGTATTCTAAATAGCAAACTTGTTAATTACTAATTTTGGTTATTACTATTGGATCTTTCTTTTGAATGCCTAGTAATGAAGCTGCCTTTCCTTTATTAATTGATATCTCAAGCATATCATTACCAGTAAACAATGCAACAATTTCACCAGGGCGTACATCCCCATAAGATTCGTGCATTTTGTAGACCTTATATTTATGCGATCTGAAAGAAATTTCGAATTTAGAACCAGAAGTAAATTTTTTAAAATCGTTTTTTGAAATGTTTGTAATAAGGTTGTGATAATTGTCAATATGAATAATCATACCTTTTAATGAATTTTCTGTTATCACAGGTTTAAATAACATTTTCTTTATAAGCTCCTTCTTTGGAGGTCCGAGTTCATCGGGTTTACCTCCCTTCAATAAATGCGCTGCTGCCTTAGCAAACCTATCTCGGCTAGAGAATGTATATGTTGATGATTCTAATGCTACATCTAGTTCAAAAATACTATCAGGTTCAGAATCAAAGATTAGAGAAAATATGCCATCATCAGTACCGATAAAGTATTGTTTGTTGTAGTAAGCTACAATGTGTACTTCTTTTAAAGACTCTTCTGTGTTTACTCCAATAATGTGTACGGTTCCTTCAGGAAAGCTGGGATATGTATTTCTTAATATATAAGCAGCTTCAGCGGAATCAAATGGTTGAATTTGATGACTTATATCAACAATATGTGCTTCAGGATGAAATTTATGTATTACACCCTTAACAGCGGCTACATAATAGTCGCTTAACCCCCAATCGCTAATTAAAGTAATTATCCCCATATTACTTTCAATATATTAATAACGGATTTCCGCTACTAACAATAATGGTCTTCTTTTGTTAATTATAGTGCCATCCAAAGAATTTTTCTCTTATTCATCTCAAATATCAAAATTATAAAATTTGCTTCTTGGTGAAGAGTATTTTTTTAATATTTTTGAAATATAATTAATAAATATCTAGATAGTGCTAAGCTTATGAGTGAGAGGGTCATACAGATGAATTTGGACAGTCCGCTTGAATTTTATGGTCCTGGTGATGTACATTTGAACCTTATTAAGTCATTATTTCCTAAATTGAGAATTATTGTACGGGGAGATTATATAAAACTAGTAGGTACCGAAGAAGAAATAAACTTATGTGAAAAGCGTTTGGATTTGTTGATTATCCAGTTTGAAAAATTTGGAAAAATAAATGAAGAAACCGTGACCGGAATTATGGGTGAAGAGCAGAATTCAAATAATACCAATGAAACGCAGGCCGATGACGTCCTTGTTTTTGGCAGGCATGGTAAGTTGATTAAGGCTCTTACAATCAATCAAAAAAGTATGGTTGACAGTATTGAGAAAAACGATTTATTATTTGCAATTGGACCAGCAGGAACTGGTAAAACGTATACAGCAGTTGCACTTGCAGTTAGAGCTTTGAAAAACAAACAGGTAAAAAAGATAATATTAGCCCGTCCGGCAATTGAAGCTGGCGAAAACTTAGGTTTTTTACCTGGTGATATGAAAGATAAGCTTGATCCTTATCTTCAACCTCTTTATGACGCATTACGGGATATGTTATCTACTCAAAAATTTTTATCATACCTCGAGGATGAAACAATAGAAGTCGCTCCGTTGGCTTTTATGCGTGGAAGAACATTAAGCAATGCCTTTGCCATACTTGATGAAGCTCAGAATGCATCAGAAAGTCAGCTAAAGATGTTCCTAACAAGGATGGGAAAATCTTCTAAATTTATAGTTACTGGTGATATTACTCAAATCGATCTTCCGAAGCAAAAACTATCAGGATTACTTCAGGCCGAAAACTTACTTAGTGATATTAAGGGTGTTGAATTTGTTTATTTAGATAAGAGGGATGTAGTGCGACATAAACTTGTAACAAGAATAATAGAAGCGTATAGTAAAATTGATGATAAAAATAAAAAATTATGACTGAAGCAATAACGAATACTGAGTTTAATTTTCCGAATCAAAAAAGTGTTTATCACGGTAAAGTACGTGATGTATATAACATAGGTGAAAAATTACTGGTAATGGTTGCAAGCGACCGAATATCTGCCTTTGATGTAGTGCTACCAAGAGGTATACCCTTTAAGGGCCAGATACTTAATCAAATAGCATCAAAGTTTCTTGATGCTACCGCAGATATTGTTCCTAATTGGAAAATGGCAACACCTGATCCAATGGTAACTGCCGGTCATTATTGCTCTCCATTTCCTGTGGAGATGATAATAAGAGGTTATTTAACAGGAAGTTCATGGCGTACATATAAAAATGGGGCAAGAGAAATTTGTGGTGTACCTGTTGCAGAAGGGTTAAAAGAACATGAGCGATTTCCAGAACCAATTATTACACCTACTACAAAAGCTGTTGAAGGACATGATGAAGATATTTCTAAGGAAGAAATAATTGCTCAAGGACTTATTTCAATTGAGGATTATGCCAAACTGGAAAATTATACTAGAAAACTCTTTCAAAGAGGAAGTGAAATTGCCGCTGAAAAAGGTTTAATATTAGTTGATACAAAATATGAATTTGGCAAAGTTGGTGATCAGATATATTTAATTGATGAGATTCATACTCCTGATTCATCGCGATATTTTTATGCTGATAAATATGAAGAACTATTTACCAAAGGAGAACAGCAAAAGCAACTCTCAAAAGAATTTGTGCGTGAATGGTTGATGGAAAATGGGTTTCAGGGAAACAAAGGCCAGCAGGTTCCTGAAATGACTGACGAAATTGTAACTATGATTTCTAACAGGTACATAGAACTCTACGAACAAGTTACAGGTGAAAAATTTGAAAAATCAATTTCGGGCATGGTGCTTGAGAGAATCGAAAATAATATAAATAATTTCTTAAAAACGATGTAATAATTACGGATTTTAAGCGATTATTATATGTGGTGAGTTATAATAAATTGCTACACAAGTGAAGATAAATTATCTTTCAGTGCACAAAAAAGACCAATTTTTGTTTACCAAAATAAGTAGAAGACAATCACAAACAACTACTGTTAGTAAATTCTTAATAATAAATTATTTCATTATTTATGGTCATCATTTTTTTTTTAAATTTACCACATTGGCTGTATACAGTTAAATATCGCATAACTTTATGTTAAAGTTTAAAATTAAAAACCAAGTTTATATTTTAATATCACTCTTGCTTGGCTTACATTGCCAATTGATAAGCCAAGTTACTTTTGATGATAGAGATAACCCTGATTTGGTAAATTTTTCTTCATTAAGTCCTGTACAATCTGAGATTGATAATCTAAGAGGTTGGGCAAAACAGGATAATGGTACTTGGCTTGCAACTCGCAACCGTATACCGTTTACCGACGAAAAAACCAACAAGAGCACAAGAAGCGAACGAAAACTAGGTCAAGATAATATAATTTCTTTGGAGCTACGAAAAGTGATGATAGGTAACAAACAGTATAATGTTCTCGTTAAGAAATATTATGATGGTGAATATGAGTTTCCTGTACTTCTTGAAAATTGGAAGGGATTTAAATCATTGGAGTATTATGTTTTTCCGAGCTCGAAATTAAGTGAGATACTTCCTGATGTGATTCCTTTTAACCAACAATATGCTGTGAATTTGAATGTGTTTGCAAGAGGCACTATAAGAGATTATGAAAACAAGCACCCAGATGATGAAATTGTGAGAACAATTCAGAGTGTAGAACGTTCTGAAGTTGTGAACGACTGGAATATTATCTTTGCTGTATTCCCAATTAAAAATGGAGATAATGAGGTTGTTAGGTTTAAATTAATAAAGTCATTTAATGAGAATTATCTTGCAAGTTTTTATGCTGCTCCAGCTAATTGGGAGAGTAATTTTGAGATGACTTTTTATGAAACAAATTTCTTTAGGTTTAAGTCTTTCATTAGAGATGCGCAGGAATATGTACTACCCCTTGCTGAAGATGTTAATAATCTGACACCTGAAAAAGCTTTCGAAAATAATTATAATTGGGGAATACTGAAGTATCAGATGGGTGATTGGCCCAGTGCTATTGATTTTTTCAACCAAGCTTTGATGATCAAACCTAATACAGAGGATTTTCTTATATATTCGTACCGGGGTAATGCTCGCAGCAAGATGCGTCTGTTCACTGACGCAATAGATGATTTTGACAAGGCTCTTGATATTAAACCGGAAGAAATTATGGAGTATTCAAACTGGGTAAAAAATTATTTTAATCGTGGCGTGGCCAAATATTATTTGAATGATCTGGATGGCGCATGTAAGGATTGGAATAGGGCACTTGAACTTGGCTTTGGTCAGGCATACTTTTACGTATTGGATTATTGTGAATAAAAAGAAAAGGTAAATTCAGATGCCTGACAGTGGTTTTATTAAAATAGTTTTCACTTTTATTATTGTGGTTATGATGCTTGATTGCATCGGGCAAAGAACCGCAAATTTAAAACGTGATTTAGCAGGCTATTTTCAATTAAATTATAATCTTGGATTTTCACAATTTTATGGAGATGCAAGTAGTAACAGATATTTTAAAAAATTCTCAGGGGAAACAACCTTTGCAACCGGGATAACTGCTCGTAAGTATATTAATCCTATATTTGGCGTAGGAATAAACTTTTTGTACTCAGGATTAAAAAGTCATAAGGAAATACGTGCTACAGGTGATTCTGCTAATTTTTTTTTAACCGGAAATTATTTTGATGGAAATATTAATCTGCTTGTTGATTTTAATAGTTTATTTTGGGAACCAAGTTCTAGAAAGATGTCAGTATATGGTATAGTAGGAATTGGGTATTCCACCTGGAACAGTAAGTTAGTTGATTCGTTAACAGGTACGATAATGAATAGTGGTGATACGATCGGTACCAATACATATAAAAAAGGAGGATTTGTTGTTCCTGTAGGTTTAGGAATTAATTATATGTTAAATAATAATTGGGCTTTAAACATTGAAATGAATTTAAGAATGGTACTAAATGATGATGTTGATGTTTGGCGTGATGGCTTTAAGTATGATCAGGTTTTGTACACTTCATTTGGGATATCATATTTTATTAACCGCCGAGCATCAGGCAATCGTAAGCGACTAGAAAAAAAAGCATATATTACTGAACCGGTTGAACCAGTTCCTTTATACGATTACAATGTACAAGACGGAGGCAATAAAAAATCAAACAAAAGTGAATCTGAAGTAATACTCATAGAGTCACCAATTGAGAAAAAGATTGAAACACCTTCAGGTATTAGATACCGTGTACAAATACTTGCTAAACGCAACAAGCTACCTTCATTTCAATATTTAAGAGATAGGTACAATATTCAAGGTAATATTTATGAAAATTATCAGAATGGTGTTTATCGGTATTCAACTGGAGATTTTAACTCATACAGGGATGCTCTGCGGCATAGTTATCTAATGAGGGATAAAGGGATTACAGAGGCTTTTGTGGTGGCCTATAAAAACGACAAACGGATTACCATATCAAAAGTTATGAAACAAAATTGATTGAATAATATATAAGATACTGAAGCGTTAATAAGAATTGCAATTAGGAAATATATTTGATAAAAAAAATTAAAAAATATTATGGGACGACCTTCAACAAGACCAGGTAAATTAAGAGACGGTTTCTACATAGAAGTAAGAAGTAAAGGTAGTAAAACTGGTATTAAACTTAGATCAGATACGCTTGATGAAATGAAGCAAGCTGCATTACATTATGGTAAAACAAAGGAAGTAACAGTCCTTGGGGAATATAAAAATGGCAAACCTGTTAAAAAGTAACAAGATGCCATTTTAGCGACTCTTACTACCATTACTATTTAAATAAAATGCATGTCCAATAGGTAAAATTTCTTCCTCAGAAACAACTACTAACCTATAAAATACATCTGTTCCCATATTCTTAAAACTTGCTTTGTTTTCATTATCCACTTGCGACCACTCAACTGGTTTCCACTTGTTTTCATTAAATACTGCGAGGTAAACAAATTGTGATGTATCATCAAAATCAACTGTCACATCAGCAGTTTTAATATATTCATCTGTAACATCTAAATAATTGTAGTCGCCTAAGAATGGAGGTGTATGTATTTCTTTCTCTTTAATTGAGAAAAGACTATTAGGATCATAATTATGCGATCGGCGGTATACTTTGGCAACTTTACCCTGAGGATAATCTAACTGTTTGTTATCTGAGGTACTAAGAATTAGTTTTTTATTGTTTGGAAGAATAATAGTAGTAGAATAATAACCTAATATTGAATCCGCGAAATAAGGAGTATAATCCATTACAGCTGCTATACCAATACTCCTGAGGGCAGTTACTTTATATATATTTATATCTCTGAGACTCCCAGTATGGTTTTTTTCTGTTGTCGAGATGAGCTGCGCATTAGGATTTACAACCAACCTGTCATCACGCGATATTTCATTATTTATTTCTTTATTTATCAGAATTGCAGTCTCAATAATATTAAGATTTCTCCTAATAATATGTGCATATTTCTCGCTAAAATGATTTGAGTAAGATCCAACATCTTCATTTGCAACACGGTATGGTAGTATAAAATCGCAGAACTCGTTAAAATTATACTTATTGTCCCATGTGCTTTTTTGCCAGGTGTTGTATGTATTATTAATGTGTTTAATTATAAATTCAGAGTTTACATTCTCAATATCCAACAATATTGTATCTGTTTTGTAACTAACTTTTTGGGAATTCATTTCGATAGAATCAAAGTGCCTTTTAATGGACACATAATCTTTAAATTCCGATGGATTAATATCAATCAAAGTGTCAGAAGAATCCCTTAATGACATTCGGAGAGTATAATTATTCTCAAGATTTTTGATTAGGAAATAAGCTGCTTGAAGTTTTAGAGAATCTTCAGGTCTGTTAAACGCAAGTATCACTTTCATTAAGTCCGGTTTACGTATGCTTGATTTGTTAAGACTTTTCTGAACTTCGGTGGGGATACCCGGGGCCTTCTTTTTCAGACAGCTAACAACCATTAGTGCTAACATGAATAGTATTAGTAGAAAATATTTTTGTAAACGCAAAACCAGTTCTAATTGGTGGATTAGATTATACTCAGAGACTATAAAATAGTTTCAAAGATAAGTTTATCTATATAGGTTTAATTGACTTTTCAGGAAGCCAACCAACACTTCCATTTTGTATTTTAATCTCAACCCAGTTATCTATTTTGTCAATTATCTTCACCTTTGTCCCTTCATGAATAACAAAAAGGTCAACAGCATTTTGCGTAGGAGAGCTTTTAACTGTTATTGATGAAGTAAATACAATAGCTTCATTTTGTTCAATACTAGCGTTGAATTTTTGTGATGCCAGGGCATAAGAAGTAACGGTTATAATCAAAAACAATAATCCCAAATAAAATGAAATCTTGCGGTTTTGTCGTTGTTTTGACATGATGAATAAACCAATAGTGACTATTAGAAATGTAAACGATATTAATGTGAAAATAGTCCAGGCATCAGCACCAAGTTTATTATAAAAGAAATTCCACCAACGGTGATAAAAAAGTTCAGGTACTTTCTCAATCTTATCAACAATCATACTGTTGGCAATGTTTAAATTGTATCTAATTTCAGTATCATTTGGTAATAGTCTTTTCGCTTTTTCGTAATATAAGATTGCTGAGGCAATGTCATTGTTTTTAAAATAAGCATTACCCATATTATAATATAATTCACCCGACTCAATACCACCGTTAAGTACCTTGTGATATGTAATTAATGCAGAATCATATAAACCGTTGTTATAAGAGTTATTAGCAGCCAATATCAGAGAATCGGGATTAATTGCAAATAGGGCCGTAGTGAAAACCTGGAAAGCAAATAATAATGTAATATTTTTTAGATATTGAATCATGTTGATTTGTTATTTAAGTGCTTTTTCGGCTTGCATAATTGCAACTACAGACTCATTATATATACTTTCCATCTTGTCAGATGAGTCGCTTGGGGCAAATCTTGCAAATTCGATATTGCTGAGCGTGTTTATGAAACTCTCTGTAATAGTATCCTCAACACCTTTTTCTGTTAACATATCTGCCACAGTTTCAACAGATAGTTCAGATTGTTTTAAACTAAATTTATCAGCTATATATCCCCAAAGTGCCTGTGCAATTTCATCATAATATGCTTTATCGTTGCCAGCAGATTTATATTTCTCTGAAGTTTTGAGTCTTGACCTGGCAATTTTATTTGCCTTTCTGTTTTTTATTAACCCAATATTAGACTTTCTCTTTTCAATCTGCGTAAACAATAGTATAATTATAATCATTATTACAATTGGGACGAAGAGTAAAATGTAGTACGTTCTAGATAAAAACAAGAATTCGCCACGTTGTTTAAGATCAAATGGAAGGGATTTAATATGGTGTATGTCTTTACCTATAAATCTAATATCTTCTTGCGCAGAAGAACTATAGGATATGCCGTTTGATGCTACATCGCCCTTTGAAACTTGTATTTTATATTTTTCAGATGAAATACTATGATACTTCCTGTCGGAAGGATTGAAATAACTTAATGTAACTGGCATTATTTCAAAATTGCCTGCATTACGGGGAATAGCAAGGAATTCAAATTTTTTTCTACCCGAAACACCAGCACTATTTGTTTTAATATTGCTTATTACTTTAGGTTCAAAACTTTCAAAATCTACAGGAAATTTTACTTCTGGGAGAGTGATGAGTTCCAAATTACCTTTTCCAGATATTGTAAAAGTAAGAGTAATTGCATCATTTGCGCTCAGATTTGTTCTGTCTATTTTGCTACTTAATTTAAAATCTCCAACAGCACCATTAAATCCTTTTGGTTTTCCTTCTTGAGGTAGTGGTTTAACATTTATTGAAACTGGATTGGATTTTATAACAGTAGCAATATTTTTAACATTTCTATTGAAAAATGGGTCATTAAAAAAATCTTCAAATGGATCATAACCACGCTTTCTTTTGTTTTGAACCCTAAGTTGAACTGTGCATTCCATTTCTGTAGGATCGATTATAAGCTTGCCAGTTTTTTGAGGAAATATTGCAAATTTGTTAATTTCGGCAACTATATACTCTTCACCATTTATTATCTCAGTTTTTTGCTTGTATTGCCTTTGATCGCCCATCAAACTTTTCGACCAGAAACCTTGAAAAGAAGAAAGCTTTTTTACCATCAGATTTGAAATAGGTACTTTTGTATATATCTTGTAAGTTAATATTACCTGTTGACCTATATATGGAGATTTGTTACTTACTACCGTTTTAATGTAAACATCATCTTTTTGTAACACACCTGACTCGGAGGACTGATTACCTGTACCTTGCTTAGTATTTCTTTGTTGAGTACTTGTTCCTGATACGACCTTTATTTTAATGCTATTTGACTTTACAATAACTCTGTCAACGGTAACAGTTGCGGGACTAATAACAACATCCCCTTCCTTAACAGCCTCCAATAAGTAGGTATATGACATCGAGTAGTTTTGGGTCGTTTTCCCATTTATAAATTGTATGCTTGAGTTTGTTGAAGTGCTAGGACCCGAAAGTACATTTAAACTTCCAAAATTGGGTGATCTAAAGTTATTAGCTTCTTTATTTACTTCATAAACAACTCTGAAGCGCTCACCAACTCTAACAACTTGTTTAGCGGCACCTGTAAACCGTATCTGGGCATTTGCCAAAGAAAAAACTCCTGATATTATTATAATGGATAATATTAAAATTTGTTTGATCATATCATTATTTGCAATTCCTCAATACTTTAACAAAAATATTTCTTGATTAGTATATGCCTACCAGAGTTTATGCCATTATTTATGTACCTTCTCTATAGTTTGCGACTATACACAGCGTATCTTATTTAATAATATTAGTGACCAAAATACAGATCACATTACATCCTTTAACTTACCAGTCAATATCACTCTTCACTCCTTTTGCAGCTTTTGCTTTCTGTTTTTGAAGTTTTTGTAAGGTTTTTTTCTCATCATTCTTTAAAGCATCAAGCATACGTTGAGCATCTTTTTTGGAGATTTGCTGCGGCTGTTGTTTTTGTTTCTGATCCTTTTCCTGATCGCCTTTACTTTTATCTTTATTATCCTGTTTTTCTTTATCTTTTTCCTGCTGATCTTTTTTATCTTGGTCTTTTTTGTCCTGATTTTCTTTATCCTGGTCTTTTTTATCCTTGTCTTGCTGATCTTTTTTGTCTTGATCTTTGTTGTCCTGGTTTTTATCCTGATTTTGTTGTTGCTGTTGTTGCTGTTCTTTTAATTTCTTCCTGGCGTATTCCAAATTATACTTTGCATTGGCATCATCAGAATTCAATCGTAATGAATTTTTAAATTCTTCAATACTTTCTTTAAATTTATTCTCCTTCATATAAGTATTACCAAGATTATAATGAGCAGCTGATTTTTGTTCTGCATTTGTCACTCGCTCTGTAACTTCAGTAAACAGTTTATTTGATTCTTCATAATTTTCCTGCTCATACATTGCATCACCAAGATTAAAAGTTCCTTTAGTATAACCTGGTTTCTCCATTAATGCTTTTCGGTATTCTTTTTCTGCCTCTTGATAGTTACCTTCATTATATTCATTGTTGCCCTGTCGAATACGCTTTTTCTCACTTTGTGAATAACCAGTTGCAATACTAACAGTAGTTACCAGAAATAATATAATAGTTCGTGTAATCATTTTCTTATTTTCCAAAAAAATCAAATTTCTTAACCCAGGATGTTTTTCTATCAGCTATCAGTAACTCTAAAACAAGCAAAAATAAAGAAAGTCCCAAAAAAATCTGAAACCGATCCTCGTAATCTGTAAATTGCCTAGTTTCAATCTCTTTTTTGTCAATTGCGCTAATATCATCAAAAATACGCTTTAATCCTGTGCTGGCATTATTAGCTCTGGCATAAGCACCTCCTCCGGCAGCAGCTATCTGCCTCAGCATATCTTCGTTAAGTTTAGTAATAACAGTTGTATTATTTTTATCTTTTTTAAAACCAGTTTGTACTCCATAACTGTTATAGAGTGGAATTGGAGCACCTTCAGGCAATCCCATTCCAATTGTAAAAACGTTAATATTCAACTCATTAGCCAAAGTGGCAGCTTCAATAGCATCTCCTTCGTGATTTTCACCATCAGTAATAATAATTATAGCTTTGTTATGATCAGTATCTCCAAAGCTAAGTGCTGCTAATTCAATTGCCTCGCCAATTGCTGTTCCTTGGGTTGGAACAATTTCTGTGTCAACAGCAGAAAGAAAAATCTTGGCGGCTGAGTAATCTGTAGTTAGCGGTAGCTGCTTGTAAGCATTTCCTGCAAAAATAATTATACCAACTCTGTCGCCCTGAAGTTTGTCTATTAACGTTGAAATTGCAAGCTTTGATCTTTCCAACCTGTTAGGTTTTATATCTTCTGCTAGCATTGAGGTTGAAACATCGAGGACAAGATAAAGATCTATACCCTCGCGTTTTACTTTTTCGAGTTTTGAACCAATTTGAGGATCTACTATACCGATAACAAGGAAGACACAAGCAATTATTATCATTAAAAATTTTAATACTGGTTTGGAAGCAGAAACTTCAGGCATTAGTTTGGCTATTACTTTTTCATCACCAAATCTACATTTTGCCTTACTATTCCATACTCTGTATAGCCAAAACAGAATTGCAAAAACAATAATAATTGCCAGAAGCAGAAAATATTCAGTATGTGCAAATTTTAGCATTCTTTTGTCATTGTTAATGTTATTTTTGAAGTGGACAACCTAATAATTGAATAATATCCACCTCAGCACCCTCTTATGGAATTCTTCTAAAAACCAGATATCGAAGAATAATCTCCAATGAAAATAAAGCTAGTGCCAGTAATGCAAATGGTACAAATGCTTCATGTTTCTTTCTGAATTCCTGAACATCGATTTTTGATTTCTCCAGAGTGTCTATCTCTTTATAAATTTCTTTAAGTTTTTTATTATTATCAGCTCTGTAATACCTTCCTCCTGTCATGCTTGCAATCTGCTGAAGCAACTCTTCATCTATTTGAACTTTCATTTGCTGCATTTGAATACCAAATGGTGTTTGTACAGGGTAAGGGGCCATACCCATTGAACCAATCCCAATTGTATAAACTCTAATTCCAAACATGCTAGCTATCTCGGCAGCAGAAATAGGATCAACTGAACCCGAATTGTTAACTCCATCGGTGATTAGAATGATAACTTTTGAAATTGCATCTGAGTCTTTTAATCTGCTTACAGAAGTTGCTAATCCATCACCAATTGCAGTGCCATCTTCTATCATTCCACTTTGTATTTCATCAAAAATATTTGATATCATTGTATGGTCTGTTGTTAGAGGCACTTGTGTAAAAGCTTCACCGCTAAAAATAACAAGGCTTACTCTGTCGTTTGGCCTACGTGCTATGAATTCATTAGCTACATCTTTTGCGGCTTCAAGTCTGTCAGGTTTAAAATCTCGTGCTAACATACTACCGGAAACGTCTATTGACATAACGATATCAATTCCTTCAATGCTTATATTTTGCTTTGTTGATATTGATTGAGGCCTGGCTAAAGCAATAATAATAAGGCCAATAGCTAGTATTCTGAATATAAATAAGCTATGAATTAACCAGGTTTTAGGACTTGGTTTAATTTCATTAAACATTTGAAGACCGGAAAACCTCAGATCGGCAGTATTTTTATTATTTTTAAACCAATACCAAGTAATCAACAATGGAATTACCAAGAGTATATATAAATATTCGGGATTTGCCCAATTATCGATATTCAACATTTATTGGCTTTCTTTATAGTTAGTACTATCATTTTCTTCCATTTGTATTGGTTCTGCTATTTTTTTTGTTTCATTAACAAAATCAACACAGTGTGTAAGCCCTAAATCATTTTCAAGTGCAGTTGGAACAGCCTTTGCAAACTTTACCATATCTGATAGGTATAGTACACCATCGAGTTTAGACCTTACATCTTTATTTATTTCAAACTCATGTAGTTTTGTAAGAATCTCGAAACTTGTCATTTCAGGTGCATCAAAATGATACCTGTTCACCATATATTCTCTAATTATGTCAGTTAGTTCGGAGTAATATTTCTTAAGTTGTCCGGATTGCCAAACTTTGTTAAGCCTCAATTCTTCAAGTTTATTAATGGCTATTATATGAGCAGGAGATGCTGGTTTAGATTTACGTTTAAAAACAGGTTGATCTTTTTTCCTCTTAACCATATAATATATTAGTAACGCCATTAATAGTAAAGTAACACCAATACCTAATATCCACGGTAATAATTCTCTAAAAGTATAAGGTTCTTTAATAGGTCCAACTAAAGGTTTAAATGCATTTGATGTATCTACTTCAGGCACAAACACCTGCAAGAAAAGAGTTCCAGTGGATGTTGTAAAATAAGCACTGTCGTCAAGTTGTTTAAACTTAAACTCAACCGATGGTAGAGTAAAATATCCGGAATCAAATGAAGTGATAGTGAACTGCTGCGCTAACGACATGTCAGTATCTAAATAGGTTGTGTCAATACTACCTCTTTTAATTATTTCAATATTTGATGTTATAGTATCAACCAGCAAAGGCCAGGTTACTATATTATCTGTAGGAATAGTTATACCAATCTCATATTTCACTTGATCACCAATCATAATTGCATTTGAATCGAGTGATGACCAGGCACCATGCTGCTGTGCTTTTACCCCATTAATGTACAGCACAGACAAAATGAGAAATGATATGTATATTATGTGCTTCATAGTATAATATAATCTCTATCTTCTTGCTTCGCGTTTTTTAAACAAATTCATAAGGGGTGCTACATAATCTTTGCCTGTGTATATCTTGACCATGTCAACTCCAAAACGGGCAAACATACCATCTAACGAATCTGTTTTGGAAGCAACCCTGTTAGCATATAGTTTCCTGACTTTTGAGCTTGAAGTATCAATCCACATTTTTTTACCAGTTTCAGCATCAAGCATTCGAACCATTCCTACGTTTGGCATTTCTTTCTCCCGCTCATCGGTAATCCTAATGGCAATCAAATCGTGTTTGTAATTTGCTATTTGGATCGCTTTTTCCATTCCTTCATCTATAAAATCGGAGATAACAAATGCTGTTGATTTCTTCTTTATTGCATTTGTAAGATATCTTAATGCTTCAGAGATGTTAGTACCTTTATTTTCAGCTTTGAAATCAATTAACTCTCTGATTATCCTAAGAATATGTGTAGTACCTTTCTTTGGTGGAATAAATTTCTCAATTTTGTCGCTAAAGAAAATTACACCAACTTTATCATTATTTTGAATTGCTGAGAAGGACAGAACAGCAGCGATCTCTGTTACAACATCTTTCTTTAACTGACTTTTAGTTCCAAAGTTATTTGATCCAGAAACATCAATCAGAAGCATTACGGTTAATTCCCGTTCTTCTTCATATATTTTAACGAATGGGTGGTTAAATCTAGCAGTAACATTCCAGTCTATATTCCTTATGTCATCACCAAATTGATATTCTCTTACCTCACTAAAAGCCATACCTCTTCCTTTAAATACGCTATGATATTCACCGGAAAATATCTGGTTCGACAATCCTCTTGTCTTAATTTCAATTTTCCTAACCTTTTTGAAGATTTCCTGTGCGTCCAATTTTGTGAGTTAAGAGTAAAAAGTTATTAGTTTTAAGAAATACGTTAAGGGACTTCTACTGAGTTTAGTATTTCATTAATTATGTCTTCGCTTGTAATATTTTCAGCTTCAGCTTCGTATGTTAAACCAATCCTATGACGCATTACATCATGAGCTACAGCTCGAATATCTTCTGGTATTACATATCCACGTTTACGAAGGAATGCAAGTGCTTTGGAAGCAAGAGCAAGATTTATGCTCGCTCTAGGGGATGCGCCGTATTGGATCATGCCTGAGAAATTACTTAATTTGTAATCATTAGGATATCTGGTGGCAAAAACAATATCAGTAATATAGTTTTCAATTTTCTCGTCAAGATATATCTCTCGCACAATTTCTCTTGCCTTAAGAATATCACTTGTTTTAAGAATTGTATTTGTTGTTGATTGTGTGTTTGTGATGTTCTGTCGCAGGATTAGTTTTTCCTCTTCTTTTTTAGGATAGTTGATAACAACTTTCAGCATAAAGCGGTCAACCTGAGCTTCAGGTAGGGGATACGTTCCTTCCTGCTCGATTGGATTTTGTGTTGCCATAACCAGGAATGGTTCTTTTAGTTTAAAGGTAGTATCTCCAATTGTTACTTGTCGCTCCTGCATTGCTTCCAACAAAGCACTTTGTACCTTTGCAGGTGATCTGTTAATCTCATCAGCAAGAATAAAATTGGCAAATATGGGCCCCTTTTTAACCATAAACTCCTCTTTTTTCTGGCTATATATCATTGTGCCTAATAAGTCAGCAGGTAGTAAGTCGGGAGTGAATTGTATGCGACTGAATTTTGCATTGATTATATTTGCCAACGATGTAATAGCTAAAGTTTTTGCTAACCCGGGTACTCCTTCAAGAAGTATGTGTCCGTTTGCAATCAAACCAATCATTAGCCTTTCTGTCATATGTTTTTGACCAATAATAACCTTGTTCATCTCAAGGTGTATTAAGTCAGTAAATTGGCTTTCCTTTTGAATCTTTTCGTTTAGTTCTCTAATATCTGTTTCTAACATAATTATGTGATTTTATGTAAAACGCAAAAGTATGAAATTGAGTTTTTCAATCGTGTTAATAATTGTTAAAGAGAAATTGGATGTAGGGTGGGCAGCTTTACGCTTGTATGATCCACTAAAAGGCGAACAGCCTTGAGGTGTATTTTATTGTAAATATCGGTTAGAAGATTAGTTTGGCAATGTCATCTTATCTAAAAGCAGCCATTAACAATTCTAGATCTTGCGATGGAATGTCAAACATTCCACCAATATAATTATTTGTTAAAATTCCGTTATAAATATATACTCCTTTGCTAAAACTTCTATCCTGTTTTAACATATTTTCAATGCCTCCATGATCAGATATACGCATAAGCATTGGTGCAAGTATATTGCTTAATGAACAAGATGCCGTATTAGGTACGCAAGAAGCAATATTTGGCACACAATAATGCGTTACATCATGTACCTTATAAATAGGATTATCATGAGAAGTCACTTTTGACGTTTCAAAACACCCTCCTTGATCAATACTTGCATCAACTATTATTGAACCTGGTTCCATTTGACTGATTATTTCTTCGCTTATTAGGCATGGCGAAACACCATGTGTTGTAAATTTTGCTGAAATAACCACATCGGCATGTTTTAAATCAGCCTTTAATGTTTTTGAATGCAGCGTTGACGTTGGAATACTATACCCTAGATTGTTTTGAATACTACGTAATTTGTAAACAGAATTATCAAATATTTTTACTGAGGCTCCCATTCCAAGCGCAGTACGTGCTGCGAATTCGGCAACAGTACCAGCACCTAATATTACTACTTCAGCGGGACTAATGCCTGGAAAACCTCCCAATAGCTTTCCTTTACCAAAATCGTTACTCATGAGATATCTTGAAGCAATTAATATGGCTGTATTTCCAACAATCTCGCTAATGGATTTCATTACCGGTAATGCACCTGATTTGTCATGGATATATTCATACGCAATAGCAATTGATTTCTGGGACATAAGTTTGCTGAAAAAACTTTTTTTTGATGCGGGCAACAATAGTGACGAGAACAGTACCTTGTGTTTTCCCAACATTTCCAATTCAGCTTCAAGGGGTGGTGCCACCTTAAGAATAATATCACTTTTATATGTTTCTTCGGCAGAAGCAACAATTGTGGCTCCAGCATTAGCAAATTGCTCGTTACTAAAGTTTGCCCCTTCTCCAGCCCCTTCTTCAATGAGAACTTTATGACCACTATCAACTAATAGCCTTACAGCTTCGGGTACGATAGAAATTCGGTTTTCGTTTTGTGATGATTCCTTTGGCAGTCCGATAATCATTTGACTCTTTTGAGGTGCGGATTCCAACATCTCTTCCTGAGGCATTAGCTGTTCTATGTTAGACAGTTTAAGAAAACCTTTACTTTCTTCATTCATAAAACCAATCAGATGTTGTTAATAGTACCGTGGGTAGTGAACTATCATTATTTACAATCCCGCAGATAGACTACAATTAATAATTATTGAATTGAATAAGTAATTAGTCGTCTGCCATTATCTTCTTCTTCAATCGTAATGTATACGTATGAATTAGGTAAAAGTTCCATAACTATTTCTGGCCATTCAATAAAGCAGTAATGACCGCTGTAAAAATACCCTTCGTAACCTATGTCAAAGACTTCATTAATTTTCTTAACTCTGTAAAAATCAAAGTGATAAATAGGATAGTGTTTATTACTACTATATTCATTAATAAGTGCGAAAGTGGGACTGCTTACAACTGCTTCAACACCTAATTCCTTACAGAAAGCTTTGATAATAGTTGTTTTACCCACTCCCATATTCCCTGCTATTGCAAAAACGAAATGATCAGGCAGATCTCGAAGAATAGATTTTACAACATGTTTTAACTCACTTACACTTGATGCTGAAATACTTTTCATTATTTAGGAGAAAGTGTAATAATAGGTATCAGAACTTCTTCCATTGATAGTCCACCATGCTGGAAGGTGTTTCTGTAATAATTAACGTAATGGTTAAAGTTATTTGGATAAGCAAAAAAATCGGTACTTTTAGCAAAAACCCATCTAGTACTTACATTTACTTTAGGAAGATAATACTCTTCCGGATTTAATATTTCAAATACATCCTTAGTTTTGTAATTAAGGCTTTTTCCGTATTTATATCTTAAATTAGTATTTACGTTTTTATCACCAACAATCTTAACCGGATCAGTTACTTTTACTGAACCATGATCTGTAGTAATGAGAATTGTTACATCTTTTGATGAAAGGTATTTTATAATATCAAATAAGGAGGAGTGTTCAAACCAAGATAACATTAAAGACCTATATGCAGATTCGTCATCAGCTAATTCACGTATTATTTCCATTTCTGTTCGTGCATGCGACAACATGTCAATGAAGTTATAAACAATTACGTTGAAATCAGTGGTCATAAGGTTTGATATGTTATCAAATAACTTCCGTCCTGCATTTAGGTTCAAGATTTTATTATATGACAATGAAGTTTTTCGTCCGTAGCGCTTAAATTGCTCCTGTAATAACTCAAATTCATATTTGTTTTTTGTGCCTTCTTCATGTTCTTCGACCCAGTATTGCCGATAGTGTTTCCTTATTTCGTTTGGTAACAGTCCTGCAAACAGTGCATTACGTGCATATTGCGTTGTAGAAGGTATTATGCCATAATAAAGTTCATCGTTGTTAACTCTGAAATAATGCTCAATTAACTGTTGAATTGTTTTCCATTGGTCGTATCGCAGATTGTCGATAAGTAATAAAAACACCTGTTTCCCTTTATCAAGTAAAGGAAATGCAACTTCTTTTATTAAGGTGTGCGAAAGTATGGGCTTGTCATCAGTATTATTTTCTAACCAATCTTTGTAATTTTTTTCGTAATACTTTGCAAAAGCATTATTTGCTTCCTGCTTTTGCATATTCAGGACTTCAATAATACCTTTATCATCAGTTTTTTCAAGATCAATTTCGTATCTTATGAGGTCTTTGTAGACTTCAGCCCATTCTTTAGCATTTAGCCTGTCTGAAATTTTCATACCGAGTTCTCGGAATTGTTGTTGGTAAGTCATTGTTGCTTTTTCACCTGCTAACTTGCGATTCTCGAGATTACGTTTTAATGATAAGAGAATTTGGCTGGGTTTCACAGGTTTAATAAGATAATCAGCAATGTTAGAACCAATCGCATCTTCCATTATCGATTCCTCTTCACTCTTAGTAATCATCACAACGGGTAGCCCTGCAGAGTGTTTTTTAATTTTCTCAAGAGCTTCAATGCCGTTCATTCCAGGCATTTGTTCATCAAGAAAAACTATATCGTAGTGGCGTTCCTTAACCAACTCAATGGCTTCATCTCCACTTACTACAGCATCCACAACATATCCTTTATCTTTAAGATACATAATATGTGGTTTCAGCATTTCTATTTCATCGTCAGCCCATAGTATTCTAATACTACTCATATTTATGTTTTTACTTTAATTCAATTAAATTTGTAACTGTTTTTATGTGTTTTTGATTTTTAGTCCACCTTTCGCATACTCTTTAGCTATAGTGGAGGCGCAAGTTGGATTAATTTAGCTTTAATAATATAATGATAAAATGATATAATTATTGTTCAAATTAACATCATAATATTACAAAATTAACAATTTTTATGAGGGGTAAAATATTAAACAAACGGAAGATATTCAACGATCCGGTATACGGTTTTGTTACTGTACCTAACGAATTGATATTTGATATAATTGAACATCAGTACTTTCAGCGGTTGAGGCGAATTAAACAGTTAGGATTAACACATCTTGTTTACCCGGGTGCACTACATACTAGATTTCAGCATTCGATAGGAGCAATGCACCTTATGATTAAAGCTATAAATGAACTCAAATTTAAGGGACATGATATTTCTGATGAAGAATCTTTAGGTGTATATATTGCAATTTTATTACATGATATTGGGCATGGCCCATATTCCCACTCACTCGAGCACTCAATTGTTGTTGGTATCAATCACGAGCAAATCTCAAGAATATTTATGGATCGATTAAATTGTAGTTTTAATGGGAAACTTGATATTGCCCTTAGTATATTCAAAGGTGAGTACAAAAAAAAGTTTTTACATAAACTAGTTTCTGGACAGTTTGATATGGACAGACTCGACTATCTAAAACGCGACAGTTTTTTTACTGGCGTTTCAGAGGGGATCGTTAATTATGAACGACTATTAAATATGTTAAATGTGGTAGATGATGAATTGGTAATTGAAGCAAAGGGAATTTATTCGGTTGAAAAGTTCATTGCTGCCCGTCGGTTAATGTATTGGCAAGTATATCTTCACAAAACGGTACTTGTTGCCGAATTTACAATCATGAAGGTGTTAAAAAGAGCAAAACAATTGAGGTTAAATGGAATAGAATTATTTGCTACTCCTGCATTCGACTTTTTTCTAAGAAATAAAATTACAATCAATGAATTTGAAAATAATAGAGAAGTACTTGAAAACTTTACAAGACTTGATGATTATGACATATTTACATCAATGAAGGTTTGGACAACACATTCGGATCCAATCCTATCTCGATTGAGTAGCAGTATTATTAATCGTCGTTTACCAAAGGTTGAAATTCAGAACGAACCATTTGATAACGAATTTGTTGAAAACATTAAGAAGGAGACAATGCTTGAACTTAAACTAGAGGAAGACGAAATTGACTATTTTGTTATTAATGATAAAACATCAAACTTTACTTATAAGATCGGTACAGATAAAATTGGAATTCTTAACAAAAATGGTATGGTTATGGATATTGCTGAAGCTTCTGATCAATTAAATATATCCTTGTTATCCAAACCCACTACAAAATATTTTTTATGCTACCCCAAAGAAATTAATTAGAGGTAATCCCATTCATTATAATGAAGCTAATGCATTTTCTAATCCTGGCCTTTTTTCGGTTTTTGAAACCCATATAGCAATAACATTAATTAACATGTAAGTGTTAGCTTTACATATTCCTGTAGAATAATAACTTAGTGTTTTAACATAACTTTGTTACATAAAATGTTGAGTTGATGTTGAGAAACAAGTTTCTTTTTATTGTAATAATTGTATTATTAGTATTTGCTGCTGTTATTTGGTATTTATACAACAACTTTGGAAAAGTTGATGGTAATCCATGGGATATGATTCCTGATAATGCAGGACTAATCATCGAGATCGACAAACCATCAGATATTTATAACAAACTAGAAAACAATCCAATTTGGCAAAGATTGTTAGAGGTTCAGGATATTGAGAATTTTAATGGAGAAATTTCATGGATCGACTCTTTGATCAGTAATAAAACTGATTACTCAAAGTTGTTTTGGAACAGTCCATTAATATTTACATTTTATTCCGACTCAATAACTAATGCTGAGATTTTAATTTTATCGAAAATTGAGAGTCACGTAGATTTGAGTAAGCTCAAAAGTTTGTTAAGCATAGAACTTGGCAGGGAATATGCAATACTTGATATTGTTGGAGTATCAGACGGATTTAAGATAGTTAGCGTAAGTAAGAACACGACACGATATTTTACTTTTGTTGATGGAGTGTTTGCTTACTCTTCATCAGCTGATTTGTTTAAAAAACTTTATGATACTTACAGTGGAAAATTACCAAAATTAACTGATGATCGAGCATTTGTTAAGTTGAAGCAATCAGCTGGCGCAAAAGTTCAGGCTCGAGTATATATTCAATATAGTGAATTATCAGATATTCTTGAACCTATCCTTAATGCTGATAATCAGGATGCTGCAAAATTGATAAGTAGTTTTGCTAACTGGTCAGAAATGGATATCTTACTGAAAGATAATGAGCTTATCCTGTCAGGATTTTCAATAGCAGAAACGGAAGATAAATATCTCAGAAAATTGGAAGGGCAACAATCTGTTAAGTTAAAAGCACTAAACATTATTCCTTATAATGCTAATACTGTTGTATGGCTTGGTATACCTGATTTCAGTAAATATTTTTATAAAAATAATTTGGAATCCACTTCCGAAACAATTTCCTCTAATTTAAATTTTGATATTAATAAACTCATTAATCAAATTGGAGACGAAATTGTATTTGCCTCAAGTGCCAATTCTCTTTTGTCATTCACTACTAATTCTTGGCTTATTGTAAAAATGTTGGATAATAAATCAGCAATAGAAAACTTAAAAAGGATTGTACTTAATACTGGAAATACTAAAACCACAAGACACAATAATTACGAAATAAATAAAATTAACAAAACAAGTTTTATCCCAGATGTTTTCGGTGATGCTTTTTCGGTAATTGAAAACAACTATTATACTTTTATTGGTGATTATGCCGTGTTTGCAAATTCGGAAAGCGCACTAAAAAGTTTAATCTCCTACTTCGAAACAGGTAAAACTCTGGATCTTAATGATAACTTCAAAACCTTTTCCGATAATATCTCTTCGCAATCAAACTTGCTCGTTTACATTGAACCTGGAGAGTTGAGAGGTAGACTTGCCGAATATTTTAATAATAATGTTGTTAAAGAAATAGCAATAAATGAGAAAGTTATCAATTCATTTCAAGGCTTAGCATTTGAGTTTAGCACGGGCGATCCATTATTGTTTACTAACTTCTATATAAAATATAGTAAAGAACATCATGAAGAAGATCTGGCATTATGGAAGGTGCAACTTGACGATGATATTGTTTGGGGACCATATCTGGTTTCAGATCATCAAACTAACAACCAGAACATTATAGTTTTCGACAAGCGGAGAAGCATGTACTTAATTAATTCTAGTGGTCAAATATTATGGAAAAAGAAACTTGATAATATACCGATTAGTAATATATTTCAAATTGATTACTATAAGAATGGTAAAATTCAGTATTTGTTTAATACACCTGATTATATTTATTTAATCGATAAATTGGGAAGAAATGTAACAGGGTTTCCTAAAAAATTGCATTCAAAAGCAACAAATGGAGTAGTTGTTTTTGATTATTTAAATAATAGAGATTACAGATTATTAATTGCTCAGTCAGATAAACGAGTATATAATTATTCAATTAAAGGTAAAGAAATTAAAGGATGGAAACTGCCCCACACTCAAAATCTTGTTATTGAACCTGTAACAAGATTAGTGGCTAACAAGAAAGATTATATAATAATATCTGATATTGACAATGAAATAAAGATTGTCAATAGAAAAGGGAACAACCGTATAAATTTATCCGGTATTCTAAAAAAGGCAAAAAACTCCGATTATTATGTAAATCAAACGAATAGTAAAGGCATTATACTAACTACCGATGAAATGGGGCGTTTAGTATATATTAGTTCGAAAGGTAAACTTGATCATACTGATTTTGGTAAATTTAGTCCTGACCATTTTTTTATTTATAAGGACTTCAATGGCGATAATTCGAAGGATTTTATTTTTATTGATGGAAACGATCTGAAAGTGTTTGACAGATTTAAGAATGAACTTTTTAGCTACCACTTTGAATCTGAGATCACAATTAAACCTTCATTTTTCAATCTAGGTAAAAGGCAGCGCGTACTTGGCGTTGTTGCTGATAAGGAGAGAACAATTTACTTGTTTGATAATAAAGGCAACATAATTATCAGTAAGGGACTGGTAGGAGAAACACCTTTTACTGTAGGTAATTTAGAAAATGATAATAAAATTAACCTTGTTTCGGCGGCAGGAAGTATATTATACAATTATAGATTAAAATAGATATGTGACTATGATTTTAAAGAATTATGGTAGTTATTGTCTTGAATAATATTTCGAAAAAGCAATTAAATAAAAAAGACCACAAGAACTAAATCAATAATAAAATTTTCGATTCAATTCTCGTGGGCCTTAAAGTAAACAACTATCTAATTATTAAATAGTATTTACTCGTTTATTTTATCAAGATGCTCCATTCCTTTCATGTTAAGAGAGTTTGAAAGGTCAGAAATTGTATTCATGTCAATATCTCCAACCATACTCATAACAAGCACTTCATCATCTCCTTTAACTATCATTAATAATTCTGAAATGCTATTCTTACCTGATTTCTTAACTAAGAACCTGATATCGGTATCTTTGTCATTTACAGTCATTAGCTCTGTGTAGTTTTTAACAGATATTGTTTTGTTAATATCTTTATAGAAGTCGGAACCAACACTACCTTCTGGCTTGTCATAAACAAGCATCTTAAGACCCGCTAATTGGTGCATAATATCTTGGGTTTTCTTAGCGTCTTCAGAACTATCACTCATATCCATCTGACTTAGAAAGTTGAACATTTCTGGTGATATATTTATGCTAGTAAACCCTTCCTCTCCGGCATACTTTTCATATAATGTATTAAACTCACTTTGCGCTTCTTTATATTTATTTTGCGCGAATAATGATACGGGAATCATCATTAGTGTTACTACGATTATTGAGATAATTTGTTTTCTCATGGTTTTATTATTTATGTTAATTATTAATTTAATTATTATAATTTTCCGAATTTTACGGTAACTTTATTCATCGATTTTAATAGCAAACCTGCATTGTTCAATTTTTTAATGTTTTTTACCTTTGAGGTTTTATTCAATCCTTCTTCAGCTTTTTTTACTGTTTTGGATACAGGTTTAACTCCTTTCTTAATATTGCCCGAAACTTTTTGTAGAATCTTTTTTGTTTCAGAAAAGGCAGTATGTGAATCATTAATAGTGCCATAAGCTTCCTTTGTACTTAATATGTTTGTAACAACCCATACAGAAATGAGTATTAAGATAGTTGCTGCAATCCCTGATAATGTTCGCTGTAAGTAGTACCTTTTTGATTTATTTGGATTTGACTCTGAGATTTCTTGTAATAATTTTTCATCGAATGAATTGTCCAGACTAGCTTCTTTTGTAGAAATATCATTCATTATTTGCAATTGTGATCGCACAAGGTTGTATTCTTCCTCATCATTATTCTCTAAATAATTCTTAAGAAATAGCTCCTCGTCAGACGATAGACTTGCGTCGTAATACTTATCAATTAGATTATTAATATCTTGTTGTTTCATGTGTCTATCTTTTGTTTTAATCAGTTACATGCGATTTACCATTTAAATCATATTCTTTTGGCAGAGATGATCTGGCTTGGCCCGTTTCATTATGTTGTAACTTTATTATACTATCTTTAATTTTTTTCCTTCCACGCGATAAATTTACCCTCAGATAATTAATATCCCATACTGTAATTTCAATTATTTCATCATAGTCATAGCCCTCAACATCACGTAAATTAACTATCGTGCGTTGCTGCTCAGGAAGGCGTTGCATAACTTGCTTTACTTTATCAACTAAATCTGCTTGTTCATTTGTATCTGCGGGGCTTGGAAAAGTGTTATTAGCAACATTATCATTTAGACTCAAAAACTGATTTCTTTTACTTTTTAGCTTGTCAAGACAATAGTTACGTGCTACTGTCATCATAAAAGCTTCAGTGTTCTTAAGGTTATTTAATTTATGTTGCATTTTCCAAATTTTAATATATACTTCCTGAACTGCATCCTCTGCATCGTCGTGGTTATTCAGCATACTTAACGACAGGCGGAATAACCTATTTTTAAGTGGTAATAAGTTTATTTTAAACTCTTTTATTGTCATTTCTATATTAAAGACGAATTAGCAACTGTGAAATTACACTTTATCTTAAATTTTTTTAGACATTAAATAATCTAGCCATTCCTCAGGTTCTAAATTTGAGCGACGATTAATTTCTATTTATACTATTAATTATAATTTTAAGTTAGTATTAACAGTTATATGTTTAAAAACTTGAGAACAGAAATAATGTTCATATTAATATCAAAGTAAATTTACAATTCTTTAATCATACTAGAAAATCCGCAAATGACAACAGGAGTTATATTACAAATTCAAGAAGCTGCAAACTTATTAACAGGAACATCTAATGAAGGTGAAATTACATTACCGATTATCGACCTTGTAATGAAAGGTGGCTGGATAATGGGAATAATTGGTCTGTTATCGGTAATTGCAGTCTATATTTTTATTGAAAGATTTTTCGTAATTGGCCGAGCCAAAAAAGAGGATAAAGGATTTATGAATAATATTCGTAGCTATATACTCGATGGCAAACTTGAGTCGGCACAAGCCCTTTGTCTCACAAATAATTCACCAATTGGAAGAATGATCAGTAAGGGATTATCACGGATCGGCAGGCCATTGGGAGATATTAATATTGCTATTGAAAATACCGGTAAACTGGAAGTCTCAAGACTTGAAAGAAATGTTGCCGGACTTGCTACTATTGCCGGAGCTGCCCCAATGCTTGGTTTTTTAGGAACTGTTATTGGAATGATCAGGGCATTTTACGATATGTCGATGGCAGGAAATAACATTAACATCGAATTGCTGTCACGTGGCATATATCAGGCTATGATAACTACAGTTGGCGGACTTGTGGTTGGAATTACTGCATATATTTTCTATAATATACTGGTTGCCAGAATACAATCGGTAGTTTATAAATTAGAAATTAATGCTACTGAATTTATGGATATGCTTCACGAACCGGCTAAATAGATAAGCTATGGCTATACAAATGCGAAATAAACGCGATACTAATTTCAGCATGGCTTCTATGTCTGACATGGTATTTTTGTTATTGATATTCTTTATGCTTACATCTACATTGGTTGCACCAAATGCAATAAAATTGTTGTTGCCAAATAGTAATAGTAAAACAATGTCGAAGCAAACAGTTACTGTTTACATAAATAAAGCTAGAAATATATATGTTGAAGATCGTAAAGTTGATCGAGTAAATCTTGAAAATGTACTATACGGACTTATTAGAAATGAGCAGGCAGCTTCTGTTGTATTGCGTTCAGACAAAACAGCCTCTGTTCAGGATATTGTAGTAGTAATTGATGCCGTTAATGAAATAAATAATAACCATAATACAACACATAAGGTTATTCTGGCCACAAAGCCAAAAAGGTAACTAATGAAAATTGATAAGGACAGAAGAAGGGGAATGATAGGGACAATAATGATACATGCATTATTGCTCATCTTTTTATTAGTTGTGGCTTTACGAACACCTTTACCTTTACCTGGAGAGGAGGGTGTTGAAGTTAATTTGGGATTTGATGAACAAGGAATAGGAAATATTCAGAGTGAAGCTCCACCTCCAAAGTCAGAACCCATCCCAGTTCAGGAAAAAATTGTTCAACCTCCTGCTGACCCAGAACCTGTAGAGGAAGAAATTATTACTCAGGACATAGAAGAAGCTCCGGTTATTGAAGAAGAAATAAAGGAAGAGAAACCTGAAAAAGAACCAGAGAAAGAAATTATTGAAGAAAAGAAACCAGACCCAATCCCCGATGATAAAGTTGAAGAAAAACCAATTGAAGAAATAATTGACTCTATATTTATTGAGGAAGAACCCATTGAAGAAGTTCCTATTGAAGAACCGAAACCTATCGTAAATAAGAGAGCACTTTATACCGGAAGTTCATCTGACACAAAGGGAACGAATCAAGGGATTACAGCAGGAGCTGGCGATCAGGGAAAACCTCATGGATATAAAGAGAGTGATGATTATAGCGGGTTAGGTGGCTCTGGAAATGGGATTTCCTTTAGTCTTGGTGGCAGAGGCAGCCTTTTCCTTGAAAAACCAACAGCAACATTCAGAGAGCAAGGAACAGTAGTTGTTAGTATTTGGGTTGACCAGGATGGAAATGTAAAAAAAGCTCAAGTAAGTGCAAAAGGTACTAACATCCTTGATCAAAATCTCAGAAAGATCGCTGTTGATGCTGCCTATAATTCTACATTTGTAAAAGATAACAATGCCGCTGAACTTCAACGTGGTACAATTACGTACAACTTTATTTTGATGAAGTAGAACCCTTACATAGTACCATAACTTCCCCAACCACCGAAAAAATACCTCCTTTCACCGAATTGTTGTTTGCTACCCTTGGGTAACAAGATATATTTGCCAAAGAATTTAAAAAATCAACTAATAAAAAATCAAAAATAATGGAAACTACAGAAAGACTATATCGATTAACTTCCAACAAAGTTATTGGTGGTGTAGCCAGCGGATTAGCTGATTACTTTAATATTGATGTTGTACTTGCTCGTGTTGTTTTTGTTCTACTGGCATTTTTTGGTGGAGGTGGTGTATTGATTTATATTGTGATGTGGATAATAATTCCGGCACAAAATAACGGTCATAACTATACACAAAATCAAAACTTTAACGATGGCAAAAAAACAGATGAAAGTAGTACAGATGAAAACAATGAAGGCTCAAATCCCGGAACTACTAATAGGAGACATTTAAAATCCTCTAACACTGGGCTCATAGCAGGAATCGTCTTAATTTTTCTAGGCATGCTATTCTTAGTTGATAGATTAATGCCATGGTATAACGTCACTGATTTTTGGCCACTTTTATTAGTAGCTGTTGGCGTTCTAATTATTAAACCGGATATTTTTAAACCTACTAAAAAGCAAAGCAATGAAATTTAGAAACATTTTTTGGGGCATAATCCTGATACTTATCGGGTTGCTATTTACACTTGATAACTTGAATTTACTTGATTTCGACTGGTATAACCTATGGCGCTTGTGGCCTGTAGTACTTGTTTTATGGGGAATTTCTATATTGCCTGTAAAAAGCATTGCAAAAATAGTATTGGTAATTTTAGTGTTAGCAGGATCGGTTTTCTACATGATGAATAGAACTGTTCAATGGCACGACAATGATTTTTACATAAGTTACAATCATGATTATGACACCAGGACAGTAAATCAGGAGTTTATTTTACCATATGAGGATAGCGTAGCAAAAGCAAATTTGAATATGGAAATAGCAGCTAGTACATTTATGTTAATTGACGATCCGATTGCCCTTATTAACTTCGAAAAGAGAGGATCATTAATTGACTATAAATATTCAGTTTCACAAACAGATGAATTAGTGGATGTCGATATTTATATAGAAGATGATGTTGTATTAAGATCGCATTCTAACAATAGAATAGCAATGTCATTAAATCCACAACCGGTCTGGGATCTACAGTTTGATATTGGAGCAGCCGATGTAGAATTTGACTTATCAGGACTTAAAATCAATGACCTTGATGTTGATGGTGGTGCTGCTGCCATTATGATTAAGTTAGGTGACGAATATGATGACACAAAAGTTAATGTAGAAACAGGAGCCTCCTCAATAAAGGTAAAGGTACCAGAAGAATCTGGCTGCGATTTAAATATTACTTCTGTTTTATCAGGAAAAACAATTCGCGGATTTGAAAAGATTGATCATGGTCACTATAGAACTAAGAATTTTAATGAAGCTGAAAATAAGATCTATCTAGTTATTGAAACAGCTATTTCGAGTTGCTCAATAATTCGTTATTAAGAACCCTATTGTAGGACAGTTTCTGTCTGATCAACATAAATTTCTTCAATAGCCTTGCTTACGGCAGGGCTTTTGTGTTTAATAGACTTTTTATTGAAGTGTTTGACATTATTTATTTTATTTCTTCCTTAAATAAATTGCATTTGTAACACACTTTTTAGTTACTTTGGACGTTTCAAAAACAATAGAAACTTTCATGTATGAGAAATAATTACAAACTCCTTCTTATTCCCGTGATTTTCATGTTTTTAGGGCATAGCTATTTGGTTGCCCAACAAGGTATAATCAGAGGATTTATTTATGAAGAGGAAACTGGAGAACCGGCTATATTTTGCAATATTGTTTTGGCAGGAACTACTTACGGAGCATCAACAGATGTTAATGGTTATTTTATAATATCAAAAATCGATCCAGGTAATTATACTCTATCAGTTACATATCTTGGTTATGATACTATTAACAAAAAAGTTAAAGTAATTCCTGATGATATTATCAGCCAGAACTTTTTTCTTAAGAAATCATCAGTAAGGCTTGAGACTATAACGATTAGTGCTGAACGTGCTGCAGCTCGAACAGAAACCAATACTTCTGTTATTAAGATAACACCGAAAGATATAAAGCAAATACCTTCAATTGGTGGTCAAGCTGATTTTGCTCAGTACTTACAGGTAGTTCCCGGAGTTATTTTTACTGGAGATCAAGGAGGACAGTTTTATGTTAGAGGGGGGTCGCCAATTCAAAACAAGGTAATGCTTGACGGAATGACAGTATATAACCCTTTCCATTCTATCGGACTTTTTTCAGTTTTTGAAACTGACATTATAAGAAGTGCTGATGTATATACAGGTGGCTTTAATGCTGAATATGGAGGTAGACTATCGTCGGTTATGGATATAACCACAAAGGATGGAAATAAAAGAAGATACGCCGGAGTGCTGAGTGCATCAACATTTGGTGCCAGGGCTATTGTAGAGGGTCCTATCGTTAAACAAAAATCTGCTGATAAGGGAAGTGCTTCATTTGTCTTATCATTTAAGAATTCCTATCTGGCAGAAAGTTCAAAGATTTTTTATAGTTACATTGATGAAGATGGCTTACCTTTTAATTTCGCCGACTTTTATGGGAAAATTTCATTAAATGGTGCTAATGGTAGTAAGGTTAGTTTTTTCGGATTTAATTTTAATGATAATGTAAAAAATTATAAAGCTATATCCGATTTTGGATGGAATTCATCGGGTGGAGGAGCAAACTTTGTTATTATCCCGGGCAGATCACCTGTGTTGATCGATGGAATTGTAGCCTATTCACAATATAATTCAAAAATAAGCTCAACAACATTAAATGAAAGGAGTAGTATGATTGGAGGGTTTAATGCTGGTTTTAATTTTACTTATTTTCTTGGAAAAGACGAGTTAAAATTTGGTTTTGAACTTGAGGGTTATCGAACAGAATATAAGTTCACAAATTTTATAAATGCTCAAATTGAGCAAATTGAGAATACAACACAACTGGGGTTGTTTGCAAAGTATAAAGCCGTAATTGGCAAATTTATTGTTGAACCTGGTTTAAGGGTACAAGTATACGCTTCGCTTTCAGAAATATCACCAGAACCCAGACTTGCAATTAAATATAACGCCACCGACAGGTTTAGGATTAAATTTGCTGGAGGTATGTATTCACAAAATTTAATTGCTGCTTCTTCAGATAGAGATGTTGTAAACTTATTTTATGGATTCCTTTCAGGACCAGAAAATGTTCCTGCAAATTTCAACGGAAAAGAAGTGAATAGCAAAATACAAAGAGCCGACCATCTTATTTTGGGAGCAGAATTAGATGTAAGTAATAGCCTTTCACTAAATATTGAGGGGTATTATAAATATTTTCCACAACTAACGAATATAAACCGCTTTAAGATTTATTCTGAAGAAAGTGCACCTCCTGGTGCTTCAGATGTTGAAACAAAAGACTTTATTCTTGAAAAAGGTAATGCTTATGGTTTAGATGTTGTACTTAAGTACGATTATAAAAAGGCATATTTTTGGGTTGTATATTCCCTAGGATTTGTAACCCGTGAATATGAGGATGTTAATGGACAGATGATTCAATATACGCCACATTTCGATCGTAGACATAATGTAAACGTTGTTTTCTCGTATATAACAGGACCTAAAAGAGAATGGGAATTTGGAGCAAGATGGAACCTAGGAACAGGATTTCCATTTACTCAAATACAAGGCTTTTATGAGTATCTATCCTTTCCTGGAGGTGTTAATACTGATTTTATTACTGAAAATGGTCAGATTGGAATAATTTATGGCGATTTGTTTACAGGCAGGTTGCCAGTGTATCATCGTCTGGATATTGATTTGAAAAGAAATTTCTACCTAAGTGCAAATACTAAATTGGTGCTAGATTTAAGTATCACAAACGTATACGATCGTGAAAATATTTTTTATGTAGATATTGTAACAAACGAAAAAGTATACCAGTTACCATTCATGCCCAGTTTTGGATTTAGTCTCTACTTTTAGATCAAGGGTGAAAAATGTAAGTATGAAAGCTTGATCTAATATTAATATTTCCTTGTCCACTACACATAAATATTTTGTTTTGACCTAACAATTCAGTTCTCAAATTATTATAATAAATGAATTTAATTTTAAGAATTACACTTTTATTTGTAGCTTCGGTTACATTGGTTTCGTGCCAACAATTAAATACAAGTACTATGAAACAACCCAAAGCTCAAAAAATAGAGAAGCAACTTGTAAAGCATGGTCATACTCGTATTGATAATTATTATTGGCTTAAGGAGCGTGAAAACCCCGAAGTGATAGATTACCTAAAGGCGGAAAATGCTTATACAAAAGAGGTAATGAAAGATACTGAAATATTACAAGAGAAGATCTATAACGAAATTGTTGGAAGAATAAAGCAAACAGATATAAGTGTACCGTATAATTATAATGGATATTCGTACTTTATAAAATATGAAGAGGGGAAAGAATATCCTATATATTGTCGGAAGAAACTTACAAAAAATGCTGATGACAAGATATTCCTTGATGGTAACCTTTTAGCTGAAGGTCACCCTTATTTCCGAATAGGCGGGTGGAATTTTAGTACTAATAATAACATCTTAGCTTACAGTGTTGATACAGTAAGTCGTAGGAAATATGATATTTATTTCAAGAATATTGAAACAGGCAAACTCTACAATGAGATAATATCAAACACAACCGGAAATGTAGTATGGGCTAACGATAATAGCACTGTCTACTATCAGGTGAAAGATAATACGCTAAGATCATACAGAATTTACAAACATAAAATTGGCACAAATGTTGAATCTGACATACTAGTTTATGAAGAAGCTGACCCTACATTCCATGTGTGGGTACGCAAAACTAAGTCTCAAAAATATATAGTTATAAGTTCACAAAGTACATTGTCATCTGAGAGCCGTATTCTTAGTGCTGATAATCCTGATGGGGATTTTACTATTTTTCAGAAGCGATTACCTGATGTTGAATATGGAATTAGCCATCAGGATGGTATATTTTTAATACTCACTAATTATAAAGCCAAAAACTTTCAATTGATGGAAGTAGGAGAAAGAAATACGAGTATTGAAAATTGGAAAGTGAATATACCTGGAAGGGATAATGTATTGATAGAGGGAGTTGATGTGTTTAATGATTTTTACGTTGTTACTGAAAGAAAAAATGGACTTATTGAATTTAAGATATTCAATACAAGAAGTAATAGCGATTACTATTTGGATTTTGAAGAGGATGACTACTTTGTTACTTCATCAACTAATCCCGATTATAATTCTCAAAAGCTAAGATACATCTACACTTCATTAAAGACACCTCGTACAGTTTATGATTATGATATGATCGATCATAAACAAACTATGTTGAAGCAGCAAGAAGTTGTTGGTGGATACAATCCCGATGATTATGTAACTGAAAGAAAATATGCAGTTTCTCGCGATGGTTCTAAAGTACCAATCTCAATAGTCTATAAAAAAGGATACGAGATTAATGGAAAGTCACCGTTATTACTTTATGGGTATGGATCGTATGGTTATAGTATTGAGTCAACTTTCAGATCATCACGGTTAAGTTTATTAGACAGGGGATTTGCATTTGCAATTGCTCATATCCGTGGTGGAGAAGAGCTTGGTCGCAATTGGTATGAAGATGGAAAGATGCTCAACAAAAAGAATACTTATTTCGACTTTATAGATTGTGCTGAGTATTTAATTGCTGAAAACTTTACTTCCAGCGATAAATTATTTGCGTTGGGAGGAAGTGCAGGAGGACTTCTGATTGGTGCAGTAATTAATTATCGCCCCGAATTATTTAGAGGTGTTATTGCCGCGGTTCCTTTTGTTGATGTAGTTACTACTATGTTGGATGAAAGTATTCCGTTAACAACCAGCGAATATGACGAATGGGGTAATCCAAACGAAAAAGAGTATTACGATTACATGCTATCATACTCACCTTATGATCAAGTGGAAGCAAAAGATTATCCGGCAATACTTGTAACTACAGGTCTTCACGACAGTCAGGTGCAATATTGGGAACCTGCTAAATGGGTTGCTAAATTACGTGATATGAAAACTGATGATAATATCCTGTTACTTAAAACCAATATGGATTTTGGTCATGGCGGAGCATCGGGTCGTTTTGAACAACATAAAGAAACAGCATTAGAATATGCATTTATGCTGATGTTGCTGGAAAATGATAATTATAATTAATTTGTGAATTGTTATTAGGTAACGAGGGTTAAGAACAAGATAAAAGCTTCTTGAATTTAGCAGATACAAGCATTAATTCTCAATAGTAAATATGAATTTAGTACCCTTTCCAAGCTCAGATTCTACTTTTATTGAGCCTCCAATTCTTTCTACAATCTTTTTCACAGTTGCTAAACCTATTCCGTTTCCAGACTGACCGAATTTGTCCTGTGCTGTTAATACTTCAAATATGCCAAAGATCTTTTTCTGATCTTCTTGTTCTATTCCTGGTCCATTATCCTTTACATAGAATTCATAGCAGTTATCATTCTCTACAACTCCAATCTCAATTCTAGTAATCTTTTTATCGTTGTATTTAATTGCATTAGCTACTAGGTTTATAAGAATCTGATCAATGGCTGTCCTGTTAGCATAGATCTCAGTTATTGTTGATCTCAACACAATTGATAATCCTGGCTCGTATGAGAAAAGCTTAGTAATTTCATTTTTTAAGGTGTCCAGATCTATTTTGGATTTTTTCTCATTCAACACGCTCTCACATCTACTATACTCAAGCAAACCATCTATCAGTTTTCTAAGTTTGTTAGATGCACCCTTGATTAATTCTAACATTGATTTTCCTTCTTCGTCAATCTTTGAACCGTATTCTTCTGAGAAAATTTGTGCCATTCCTGATATGCCAATCAATGGGGATTTGAGGTCGTGTGCGGCAACATAAGCAAAGCGCTCTAGGTCTTGATTTTTTTCTTCTAAATTAGAAAAGGACTCTTCCAATAATTTCTTAGATTTTCTAAGATCTAGTAGATTCATTACCTGGTTAGAAAGTGCAGTTAATGAGCGCAATTGATTTTGACTTAGTTTCTTAGATTTGTGATCAATAACACATAAAGTTCCAAGAGGCAATCCTTTTTCTCCTACCAATGGAACACCAGCATAAAAAATAATTTTCGGATCTTCAATTACCAATGGATTATCATGGAAGCGTTCATCTAATCTGGCATCTTGAATTACGAAAATATTTTTAGGATCATTAATTGCATGGGCACAAAAGGCATGTTCTCTTGGTGTTTCGGTAGAATCATATCCATGATGAGATTTGAACCACTGTCGCTGGTTGTCTATTAAGCTTATCAAAGAAATTGATGTGCCGCATATCTCTGCCGCAATTGCAGTTAAATTATCATAATCGATTTCGGGAAGAGTATCGAGAATGGAATATGAATCCAGTTCTTTTTGTCTTGCTTTTTCGTCCTTATATTCTGAAGGTACTATCATAATTTAATTACATATTATTTCTTCTTGTTTTTTTTCTTCTTTCTTGTAGATTCCTTTGGAAGTTCTACATAATAACCATCTCGAGGTAGAAGATGATCAAGGTTCGCAATTCCGTAAACAATTATTGCTGTTACAATTGCTGTATGCTCCTGATATTCTTTTATGCTCTTATTGAATAAATCTCTTTCGGTATGCCATATTTCACGATAGTTAAAATCATATCCTTTAGGATCTCCAGTTTGTGGGCCAATTGTTGGAACCCCTTCAACTGCAAATGGACCACTATCAGTACCCCATGGTCTCTTTGGTTTTTCTCGGGGTTCTCTTCTGTTTATTTTAAATGGAAAGTCAGGATTAATTGAGTTAATAGGCTCACAAATTAATTCAAAATCAGCTCTCATGCTATCGCTCACTGAAATTCCTGTGGGTACGGTTGGGCCACCATCTCGATTTACCATATTTGAGATTTTATCTAATTCATCTTTATGCCGGTCAACCCAACTTTGTGATCCTAATAATCCAAATTCTTCTCCTGCCCAAAGAATAGCAAGAATTGTTCGTTTAGGTTTACCTCCAGCCTCCATTATCAAACGTGCAGCTTCCATTGTAGGTGTGACCCCTGATCCATCATCTACACCACCTGTGGCTACATCATATGAATCAAGATGACCGCTCATGATAACATATTCGTCAGGAAATTCTGTTCCTGGTATTATTCCAATTACGTTGTGGTACGCTATTGGCCCTAAGCGGAAGTGATTTCGAATATCAAACTCAAGTTCAAAATAACGTCTTTCTTTAGCCATCTGACTTATAATGTCATATTGATGCTCGTCCAGTTTTATATCAGGAACCGTCGGAAGGGTTTCAAATGTCATATTCATTATATTCTTCCTGTCGTACATAACTCTTATAGGAACTTTACTGGATTGAACTATCCCCAGAATACCTGCTTCGCGCATTTCTTTGTAGAATAATGCTGGTTCTTCAATTAATTCTATCAGTTCTTTTTTTGGCTCATCGGTTCCTCTGTTTTTCCAGTTTTCTCTTCTAATCTTTTGGTTTACTTTTTCAGTTTCTGCATTTTTAGCGATAATAGTTTTTCTGGTACTGTCAGCTTTTTCAGAATAATCGATTGGCCATCCTTCATTTTCTCCGGTTATTAATACCCATGCCCCTTTTAATCTTCCTTTCATTCTATCGAATTGAGCCTGGGTTTTTGGTTCAATAAGAACATGACCTCGTTGAATGCCTTTGGTTCCAGACGTATAGGAGGGCGTCGCGAAGTGGAGGTTCATCCCATTGTCAGATAGCATCCTGCCAAACCAAGGTCCTCGGTTAAATCCTACCGGGAGTTCTCCTACTTCGTCCATCTCAACTTCCATCCCCCATTCTGTAAATTTATTTGCTGCCCATAGTGCTGCATTTTCATATGCATCAGATCCAATTGGTCTTCCTCCGAAACGATTGCATAGGATATCCAGGTGATTCATGGTTTGATTATCAATAGTGCCTATTTCTATGATTTTTTGTACCACAGAATCGGTTTGTGCGTTTACATTCATTATCAGCGTTAGGCTGATCAATAAATAAAAAGTAATAGTGATTTTCAATGCGACTGGTTTTAAGTTTCTACTTGATATTTAAATTTCATTCTTTTGGTTACTTTTTGGGTAAATCTCACAATTGATTTAACCATAAAGTTCACTAAAGCCGACCCAAAGGAACTCAAAAATAGTTAAGTAATTTTATTTAAACATTAATTTCTCTATTTGATCAATCTCAATTGGCACATATTTCAATAAATCTATAGGATTACTATTCGTAATAAATATATCATTCTTAATTCGAATTCCAATATTTTCTTTCAATATATTATCCTGGTTCATAAGTAAATACTATGTCAAAAAGAATAATTACTCATGTTATACATGGCCATGTTTTTGTTACTGAAAATAGAATTTACATATTAGATCAAATTTAGTCAGACTTGTTTTCTATTCCAGGAGTACCTTTAGAATATGAGTCAATTTTCCAGTTGCTCTTCTGATTACTATCTAAAGACGGTGCTTTTAATACTAATGATGCTCCAGTTTTATTGAGATTATTCGGCCATGTCAAGAGGCTTTTGTAATCAACATAATCTACAAGATTCATACGTGTATCGTATAACATAATAGCATCTCCTTTAGTAATTATTTTATCATCTAACACTCCTCTAACGTTATTTATGTTTGGGTAATGCCACAAGAAGCCATAGTAATTATTAGTTAAAATAATATATCCGTTCTTCTTAATGATTAGTTTCTGCGGTAAAGCATAGATGTTATGATTTTCATTTTTAACAGTCCAGCCAGTTAGATCAACATCGACATCAGAATTGTTATAAAGCTCGATCCAATAAAGTGGATTATTTTTCCAAATGGGTGAGAAGTTAATTTCATTAATGACAATTTCTGGAGTATTTTTTCTGGGGATATTAATTTTTGCACCTATGTCCAGAGATTTACCTTTTCCTGGTTTATGTGCAAGTGAATCCTCTTTTACCGTGAAATTAAAATTCATAGCATCCTCAAATTCAGGATTGCCATATATGTTTTCCCTACCGTCCAATTTCTTCTTATCACTAAGTGAATTGACCACGCTTATCCAAGATTTAGAATCAACAAGGATTGGCTTTTTTATCGATCCGGAAAAAATGCAGTTAATAACTTCTGCACCACCACCACCGGAATTTTGACTTTTTTCGTAAACAGCTATACCATATGTATTACCATAAAATGTGTTATGATCAATATATGCAAATGAGTTTGAATCTTTAATACCCACGCCCATGTTACAACCATATATAATATTGTTCTTAATGATTGCACTTGATCCTTGTCCTATTGAGATACCTTTGTCCGTCATATTAAATATTCGGTTACTTTCTATCAGAACGTCTGAAGATTTCTCACCAATATCAATAGCGTCACTGTTTAATCCAAAAAATCCATATATAGTATTATTCCTAATTATTCCATTGTAAATACTATCATAATCTATGGCATCAGTATCAGGGTAGTCGTTTCCTGGTAAATCACAGTTTTCGACCAAGGCACTTTTGGCATATTTAATATTGATAAGATCGCAGGTTTTTGGAGAAGTCATTCTTGAATTTAGAATTGAAACAGTGCCGAATTCTGAATAAAAAGGAAAATGACTGCTTTCTACAGTAACATGATTTAAGTATATATTAGAACGTAGAGATGTAATTGTAGCTTTATATTTTGTTTTGTCATCGTACCATGTTCCTCCTAGTAGATCTACATGGTTTAATTCTATTGCAGATGATGCATTATCAATGCACAATGCTCCCCATTCAGAAGTTTTAGTGTGAGGATTAGGAATAATTAAAATAGGCTCTGTATTCGTACCATGGCAAGCAAGTCCACCAAATACAATTATTGACCTGTGTTTTTCCATTAGTACTTGTACACCTTTTTCAATTGTTAATATAGCTCCGCTATCTATAACGACGTCACCTGCAGCATAATATGGCGAATTACTAGTTGATAATGTTGTGTTTTTTCTAATAATGGAGGGAAGTTCAGTTTGGGAAGCATTGTTAAAGATAGCACTTACGGTTCCATTTGCTTCTGGATTAAATTTCAGTATTTTAGAATGCACCTTTTTTCCGTTAACGATCCAATAACGAAATCTTTGTCCTGGATTTGGAATTGCCTCCATTTTCATAGGAATATCTTTGAAATAACTACCCTCAAGATTGCCTTCAGCTAATCGGATTGTATTTATTACTATGTGTCCACCACTAGAATTTGTGTTGATATCAACCATCTTTTTGAGTTGAAATTTTTCCGCAAGATTTTTCCTTACATAGTTTGGTCTTTTCCTAGCAAAGTCTCTCATGACCTCAATTTCTTCATCCCATTCAGTCATTGACAAAGGAATCCTAAATTTACCCCATGGGCTACGGTAAATACTTGATGCCCATCTTTCAATCTCGAAAGGCATTTCTTTCGAGCGTTGATCTTCAAATTTCTTTATGATTCTCAGCACTCTTTCTGGAGAATAAATAACATTAAGAGAGGCAGCAAATCTTTGTATGAAATCATTTTTAAACTCTGGAAACTCCAATAATTTTCTAAATAAAACAGTTGCACTAGGCGGGTTTGTGACTCTTGTCTTAACTGGAGATGCAGTATACCCAATCATATTGTAATCGACTTTTGTGCCTGCACCAAATCCATAATCCAGATCTAATAGTATCCATCTCCAAATTGCTCCTTCTTCCTTTTTCTTCCAGAATTTAATATTCCAATTCGGCCAATCAATATTAGATGCATATATTTCACAAATATTATAATTAATGTAATTATCAACATCAATAAGAGTTTTCACATGTGCATAATTCAAAGGATTTGTTTTATCACATTCTTTAATAAATTCTCTGGCTTTTAAATAATGTAAATTGTCTCCATCATTTGCAACAGCCCATGAATTTTCAAGAAGATCTAACCGGCTTTCATCAAGGTTGAAATTATCGATAAAATAATTAGTTCTCAACTTTTCACGAATATTATATATACCCCAATAACTTCCATTAATGAAAACAACTACTGGTCTGTACGCTATATATTCGAATTCTATATGCTCCTTTGTAAGGTATTGTGTCATGCCATCTCTGAACATTGTTTGATACTTATCAGGATGACCACCTGCCCTTAACAAGATTGATTGAAACGAGTAAATCCTTTTATTGGGGAAAAAACGGTGATTCAAAGTTGCATTTCCATATTTTTCATCAGCCTCTAAATAAATAGCTTTTTGGCCATGAAATCTTGCCACGTTTCCACTTATACTCATCTTTAAAGATTGATTTATTACCTGATTTTGATCCTCAAAGAATTCGACATTGGCCATTCTGTTCTCTCCTTTTATACTATTTTCATAAATACCGGAAAGTGTATCCCATAATGCTACCGAATCAGTAGCTAAAGAAATAACAGGCATATCTTTTTTTACGTTAATAAAGTATGTTCTTGTTTCAGGTCTACTGATTAGCTTATCTTTTTCAATGGATATTGCCCTTAGCACGGTTGTTGTATCAATCTGCAAAGGTTCAGAATAAAGTTTTGATTTTCTTGTTGGAACATTTCCATTTATTGTATACCTGATCTCAGTGTCGTTTGTTGGGCTTGATAAGGAAACTGTTGCAGAAATATAATAAAAGCCTGCTCCAATGGAGAAATTTGGTTTTTTAGAGTAATTGATCTTTCTAATACCCTTTTGTTTGTTATTCGTGAAATTAGGTGAAGGTTCATCGTAGTATAGCCATCTATCAATACCATCCCATTTTCTGCCGTAGGAAATATTTAATTCCTGACCATTAAAATCAAGTTGATCCAATAGTTCTTTATTTTTTGAATATAATGCTATTTGTTCGCCGCTTCGGCTTAATTTAAAATTGGTATGCAGTAAAGTATCCTGACCGTCTGCCCATACAATTAAGTAGCTGTTGGCATCTATTATAGTTCCTGCAGGAAATTTCCATTTGGTTGTATCTACAGTGTTATCGGTTAAGTAATAACCACTCAAGTTTAGAGGAAAATCGTAACTATTATAAAGTTCAATCCAATCTACTTCTTTGTGTTTCAAGGGATCAGTAACAACCCCATTATTTGACGTTAAGAATTCATTAATGTAAATTCCTGGTTTGGGACCAACTATTCCTACACAATCTGAAAAAAGTATAGAAACTAAAGATATCAGAATAGAAAAATATATTAATTTCTTATTGGGCATTTGGAAGAATAAATAATGTACAAATATATTTAATAATCACATCAAGCCCTCAATTTCATTAATCTCAATAGGAATATCCTTCATTAAATCGATTGGCTCACCTTTAGTAATAAGGAGGTCATTCTCAATACGAATTCCAATATTTTCCTCACGTATATATAATCCAGGTTCACAAGTAAGTACCATTCCCGGTTGTAGTACTTCATCCTTGCCACCAACATCATGAACATCGAGTCCTAAAAAGTGTGCAGTACCATGCATGAAGTATTTTTTATACAAAGGCTTCTCTTTATCTTGTTTTTGAATTTCTTCTTTAGTAAATAATCCTAGCTTGAGCATCTCTTTTTCCATCAGCTTATCTACTTTATCATTAATTTTATTGATGGTATTACCTGGTACATATAACTTTTTAGCCTTTTTAAAAACACTGAGAACAGCATTATAACATTCTTTTTGTCTTTTCGTGAATTTACCATTTATAGGGATTGTACGGCTCATATCGGCAGAATAAAAAGCATACTCTGCACCAACATCAAGAAGTAGTAAATCACCGTCTTTACATTCTTTATCATTCTCAATATAATGAAGTACGCACGCATTTTTTCCTGCAGCAATTATAGGTGCATAACCATTTCCATTAGCACTATTTAGTGTAAACTCATGTTCAATCTCACCCTGGATTTCATATTCAAATTTCCCGGCAGATGTAGTTTCAAGCACTCTTCTAAAAGCTTTGTTTGTAATATTGCATGCATTTCTAAGTAAGGCTATCTCCTCTTTGGATTTTATTAACCTTAATTGAGCCAACAATGGTGCAGACCTACTGTAATTGTGCAATGGAAAATCATTTTTCAATTCCTCACCTAGGCGATGGTTTCGCTCTTTTACGTCAGGGCAAAACTTTGGATTTTCATTTCGGTTTAGAAAGATGTTATTAGTTGCGGCCATAACTTCCCTGAGTGCTAGGTCAAATTCATCCAACCAATAAATATTTTCTATTCCGGAGATTTCTTTAGCTTCGTCCTTAGTAAATTTATGTCCTTCCCATATTGCAATTTGTTCATTTGTCTTAATTAAAAACAATGCTTCTTTCAATTTCTTTTTTTCAATATCGGGGATAATCAATAATATGCTTTTTTCCTGATTAATGCCTGTCAGATAAAAAAAGTCGGATTGCTGGCGGAAAGGGAAATACTGATCGCCATTACGTGGTTGTTGATCGTTTGAATAAAATATAGCAGCTGAATCTTTGGGTAATAAACTAGTAAAACGTTTTCTGTTTTCAACAAACAGTTTGTTGTTAATTGGCAAATACCTCATAATTATACACGTTAACAAGGTTAATTAATGGAGCAAATATAATAATATAATCTGCCCTCCTTAATCTAGGTGAACCGTTCGATTTGATGAAAGTAGAAATTACACTACCTTTGAAAATAAAATGCAGTTATGATACATATAACTCGAAGGGAACGATTTAATGCAGCACACAGATTATTCAGGCACGATTTCACCGATGAGCAAAATATTGAAGTGTTTGGAAAATGTTCGAACCCAAACTGGCATGGCCATAATTATGAATTATATATTACGGTAAAGGGAAATATTAATGAAATGACTGGTTTTTTAATTAACCTCAAAACTCTCAGTGACGCAATTAAACAATATGTAATTAATAAACTCGACCATAAGAATATTAATATCGAAGTTGATTTTATGCAAGGCAAACTCGCTTCAACGGAAAATTTGGCAGTCGGGATTTGGGAAGAGCTTCAACAACGTATTCATGACTTAGGTGCTGAACTTCATTGTGTTAAAGTAATCGAATCAGAAAATAATTATGTTGAATACTTTGGTAAGTAATCATCGAATTTAATTATTGTCCATATTTTAATGTTGGCACTTTTTTTGTCTAGTAATAGATTGAAATTATATACAAATGAAAAAACCCATAGAATTATTATCATACGAAAAGATAGAAAAATTTAATCCTGAGAATATTGCCAAGTTGAAAAATCATTATAGAGAGATATTAAATCTTATTGGTGAAGATGTTGACAGAGAAGGTTTATTGGAAACCCCTTTAAGACTTGCAAAATCTATACAATTTTTAACTCAAGGTTATGATCATGATCCTGAAGAGATTTTATTATCAGCCAAGTTTAAAGAGGACTATCGCCAAATGGTTATTGTAAAGGATATTGAGATATTTTCAATGTGTGAACATCATATGATCCCATTTATTGGAAAAGCACATGTGGCATATATTCCTAACGGATATATAACAGGATTGAGTAAAATTGCCCGGGTTGTTGAGGTTTATTCAAGAAGACTGCAAGTGCAGGAACGACTCACAACACAAATAAAAGACACAATTCAAAATACATTAAACCCTCTTGGTGTTGCTGTTGTAATAGAGGCAAGACATTTGTGTATGGCGATGCGTGGAGTACAGAAACAACACTCAGTAACAACAACGTCTGACTTTACAGGAGCCTTTGAAAGGGCTGGAACCAGGGCCGAATTTATTAGCCTTGTTTCGTCGACTCTTTCATAATTCGGATTTCTCTTATATAAAAATTGTTAAAATTATCAAAACAACGATTACACTAGTTAATTTTGCATTGATAAAATATTGATAAAACGTAATCGTTAGATTAGAAAACTTTATAAATGAACTTAACAAATAATCAAATAAATTATGCAGGCAGGGAAGAATCCATCCCTGTTGCTAAAACTTTTCTTTCAGGTGTATTTATGTGGATGGGGCTGGCCTTGTCAATCACAGCATTAGTTTCATGGCTTTTTGCATCTAACGCATCATTGATGAATATACTTTTCGACCCTAACACCGGTAGCATGAATATGGTTGGGTGGATAGTACTTCTTGCTCCTTTAGGCCTAGTACTTTGGATGTCATTTGGGTTTCAAAAGCTCAGTGCTTCAACACTTGTTCTGATTTTTATAGCATACTCAATATTGATGGGAATGAGTCTGAGTTTTATCTTTTTAATATACACATTGCCTTCTATAGCGAAAACATTCGTTATAACTGCCGCTATGTTTGGGTTTATGGGTATATTAGGATATACAACTAAAACTGATTTAACCAAATTTGGAAGCATTATGATGATGGGACTTGTTGGACTTATAATTGCATCTGTTGTAAATATGTTCATGCAGAGTGCCACTATGGAATATGTAATAAGCTTTATCGGAGTTCTTGTGTTTACAGGATTAACCGCATATGATGTGCAAAAACTCAAAAGAATCGGTAATAGCATATCCATTGATTCTGAAGCAGCCCGTAAGTTGACAATAATGGGAGCTTTAACACTTTATTTAGACTTTATCAATTTATTTCTATTTTTGTTGCGCTTTTTTGGAAGCAGGAAATAAGTAATGAACTATTAACCAAATAATTATAAATATATGAACGCATATGTTTTTCCCGGGCAGGGAGCACAATATGTAGGTATGGGTAAGGATTTATTTGATAACTCCCCAAAAGCCAAGGAATTATTTAACAAAGCAAACAGTATATTAAAATTTGATATTACTGATTTGATGTTTCTTGGAACGGAGGATGACCTAAAGCAAACAAATGTAACACAACCTGCTATTTTTATTCATTCGGTAATTCTTGCCCGGATATTGGGAGATGACTTTAAACCTGATATGGTTGCAGGCCACTCACTTGGTGAGTTTTCTGCACTTGTAGCAAACGGAACAATATTATTTGAAGATGGGTTAAAGCTTGTTGCAAAACGAGCCGACGCAATGCAAAAGGCATGTGAAATCGAACCATCTACTATGGCTGCCATAATTGGTTTAGATGATGGTGTTGTTGAACGCATTTGTGAAAGTATTGACGATATTGTTGTACCAGCAAACTACAATAGTCCTGGTCAGTTAGTGATTTCCGGATCAGTTGGAGGTATTAATGAAGCCATTAAAAGATGTAATGATGCTGGCGCAAGAAGAGCATTGTTACTAAAAGTTGGCGGAGCTTTTCATTCACCTCTAATGGAACCTGCCAGGTTGGAGTTGGCGGATGCTATCAACTCAGTTAAATTTAATAATGGAGTTTGTCCCATTTATCAAAACGTAACAGGCCAGTCAGTTAATGATGGTGAGATCATAAAGAAGAATCTTGTTGCACAATTAACAGCACCTGTACGCTGGACTAAAATAATGCAGAATATGATAGCTGATGGCGCCAATAATATTATTGAAGTTGGACCAGGTAAAGTTCTACAGAGTCTTTTTAAAAAGATTGACAGACAAATACAAACCCGAAGTGCTACATTTGGCAATTAGTTGCATGTGATAACTAGTCGATGAGGTACTTGTTAATACTTTTTTTGTAGAGCCACATATCTAAGAAAGCTCTTTTCTTAACATGTTTAATGCAGCAAGTGCTGATCTATGTATATTTCTCCCACGATGTTCTCCAAATTGAAATAGTCTTGATTTAACTTCCATCGGAGATGCTAACGCTATCCAAACCGATCCTACAGGTTTGTCTTCAGTTCCACCATCTGGTCCAGCGATACCTGATGTTGCCAAACAATAATCGGTGTTGAGCAGCTTTCTTCCTCCAATAGCCATCTGCTCTACAACTTCCTTGCTTACAGCCCCATATGTTTCAATATCAGATGGTTCAACATTGAGTTGCTTGACCTTTACATCATTTGCATAAGAAACAACAGAACCTGTGAAGTAATTTGAACTTCCAGCGATACTAGTTATCAAATGAGCAATATATCCTCCAGTACAACTTTCAGCCGTTGAAAGAGTTCTGCCTTTTTCAGCTAATAGATTTCCAACAACTTCTTCCAGACTACTATCATCAAATCCAAAAATTTTATCAGGAATTATATTTTGAAGTTTACTAATCTGACTTTCTATCTCAGAGAATGAACTATCATAATTATTACTTTGGGTAGAAAGCCTTAATCTAACAATTCCAGGTTGTGGTAGGTATGCAAGTTTGATGTGGTTTGGTAGATCATTTTCCCAATCCGCGATCTTCTCAGCAAGCATGGATTCACCCACTCCAATCGTCATTATAGTACGATGAATAATATTTTTAGCTTGAAATCTTTGTTTTAATCTTGGAATTAATTCGTTAGTAACCAATGACTTCATTTCGAAAGGAACTCCTGGCATTGATACCACAACTTTAGCATCAGTTTCGAACCACATTCCAGGTGCAGTACCATATTGATTGAAAAGGGGAATGCACTTATCAGGAATTAGAGCTTGATTTTTATTTACTTCTGTTACAGGATAGTTTCTTTTACCAAAAAGAGACTTAATATGATCGAAAGTTGGAGTATGAAATATTAGCTTGGAATCAAAATAATTGCAAAGAACACCTTTTGTGATATCGTCTTTTGTTGGACCCAATCCACCAGTAAATAGAACGATATTTTCTATTGACGAGTTAAGAGCTTCAAATATCTCGCTTTTTGAATCCTTAATTGCAGTTATCCTGCCTACTTCAATTCCGTTCTTAACTAATTCGGATGCTATCCAGGATGCGTTTGTATTTACAACCTGGCCGATAAGTAACTCATCACCAATACTAATTATCTCTGCTTTAATTTCTTTCATTTAAGTTTAAAAATTGGCTATTCATTAAAATCAATTTTCGGGTCTTACAACTAAGCTTTTTGTGATAATGCTATTATTTGGCTAAATATTATATTTGCAAAATTACTTATTCTTTTTACAGAAAATATATGACCTCTATTAAAGAAACGGATTTAGTACTGAATGGGGATGGATCTATTTACCATTTAAACCTTTTCCCTGGAGATGTAGCTGAAACAGTTTTGCTTGTTGGTGATCCTGGGAGAGTTAACTTAGTTGCTAGTTTTTTTGAGACAATAGAATTAGAGAAGCAAAATAGAGAGGTTAACACAGTAACCGGAACCTACAAGGGAAAAAGACTATCAGTAATGTCAACAGGGATGGGACCTGATAATATTGAAATTGTTGTTAATGAACTTGATGCACTTTTTAATATTGATCTGATGTTGAAGATTGAGAAAAGCGAAAAAACTGTATTGAACCTTATTAGAATCGGAACATCTGGTGCTTTACAATCTGATATTCATGTTGTTAACTCATACATCGTATCGGAATATGGACTTGGTTTTGACGGTCTTGCCTATTTTTATGAAATTGGTGTTGATATTATTGACCATGAACTTACATCAAATTTTATTAAGCAACTTGAATGGGACAGTAATCTTCCAACGCCATATGCAGTAAGAGGTTCTGAATATCTTCTTAAAAAAGTTGGATATGGATGGCGTAAAGGGATAACTTTAACCGCACCTGGATTTTATGCACCACAAGGACGTGAATTAAGACTTAAGGTACAGGACAATACTTTGATTGAAAGGGCCCGGCATTTTAAACATAACGGATTGGAAGTAACAAACTTTGAAATGGAAACTTCTGCTCTATATGCACTTTCTGCAATGCTAGGACATAATGCACTAACTGTATGCGATATTATAGCCAACAGAATTAGTGACGATTTTAACACTGATTCTAAAAAAAGTATGCAAGAGCTTATAGAAGAGATTTTAAAAAGACTTGTTAAAATTTGAGAATAGTTCCGCCCCAGGAAAAGCCAACTCCAAAACCAGCAATTAGTAATATACTACCACGCTTAATTTTTCCCTGATCGATAGAATTTTTTAATGCGATAGGAATTGTTGATGAAACTGTATTACCGGTGGTTTCAATATCAATAATTAGTTTATTGTCAGGAACTTTCAATTTTTTTCCAATGGTCTCAAGAATGATTTGGTTTGCCTGATGGAATACAAAGAAGTCAATATCATTAAACTTTAAACCGTTGTCATCAAGCAGTTGGGAAACAAGTTCAGGTGCTTTAGTAACTGAAAAATTAAAGACTTCAGAGCCATCCATATAGAAATTAGCATTATTTCTAATATTGCCATAGCTATCTATTTTGTCTTCTTCGGAATATTTAGGAAGCGGAAATCGTTCGCGTCCGTGTTTAATAATTATTCTGTCGTATTTGCTGCCGTCGGTTCCAAAAATAAACTTTCCAAATCTACTGTTATCCTTGTTCTTAGTAATTATTGAAGCAGTTGCCGCATCACCAAATATTGCTCTGTTACTGCTATCTTTTGGATGAATAGTGCTGGTAATAGCCTCGGATGTTATCAATAATATATTTTTTGCATTACCAGCGGAAATAATGCTGTCGGCCATACTTAATCCATAAATATATCCCGTACAGCCTTGATTATAGTCAAAAGCGCCACAATTTGTTGGTAAACCAAGCTGGTCATGAATTATGCATGCTGAAGCAGGAGTGATATAGTCGCCCCCAGCTGAGCAAAATATAATGAAGTCAATATCTGATTTCTTTATATTGCTTTCACGAAAAAGTTTTTCGGCCGCCGCAACAGACATATCAACAGAAGTTTTATTTTTAGCGCATATATGTCGTTGCGTAACACCTGTTAGTCTGGTTAGTTCCGGTAGTTTTAATCCAGGAAACTCCTTCTGTAGATCCTCATTCGTAAGAATTTTATCTGGAAAATAGCAGCTTATGTCCTTTATTGTATTTTGCATAATATCATTTCTTCTTTTTCTTAAGCAACTGTTCAGCCTCTTGCGATTTTCTGTAGTAGTATCTGGCATTTTGTTCATCACCAATCGACAAGTAATATTTACTCAACAATTCGCCTACTTTAGGATTTGTTCCTAATCTAACTGCCTCTTTGTAATTTAATAGTACATTGACAGTATCTTTATCATTATAGGCATAATTACCTAAATTAATATAGGGCATATCGCTTTTGGGATAGGCAGTAATTATCTTTTTGTTCTGGTTAACTGCGTTCTCACGCTGGTCATTTAAATAGTAAGCATTGGCAAGTCGTGACATACTAACTAATTTTCCACCATCGGCTTCAATTGCCTTTTGAAAATAGACGATTGAAGAATCGTACTGGTTTTGCAACTCATAAGCATTTGCCAGGTTAAAAAGTGCACTGCCATATTTTGGCTTAAAGTATATAGCTTTGTGAAAATAACCAATGGCAGTATTAAAATAATTTTGTGAGTTTATTTTTTCAATTTCCGCTTTTTCCGGTTTGTTGAATTTAATATGACTTTGGACTCTGAGTTTTGCCTGATTGCCATGTATTTTTGAATAAATAATACCTAAGTTATTCCATGATGAAGCATGTGTTGAGTCGAGATTCAATGCTTGTTTGTAATGTTTCTCAGCATTATCAATCAAGCCAATTATAAATTTATATGGATTAACAGGTTTTGAAAGTTCATGGTTAGCTTTTTTCATCAACTCATGAGCAAAAAGGTTATTAGCTTTTACTGAATTCCATAGTTTGGGCATATCTGCTTTATACAAACTGTATTGTGTACCCCACTGTATATTACGGGCATGAACATAATAACCGTACGGTACAATAATTAATAGCATTGATAAAACAACCCAAATCATTCTTGTTTTATTCTTTTCTGACCTCAAAAGAGGAATCCTAAAGACTTTAAAGAATAGCCATACAATAAATATTGCAAATGAGATGGTTGCAAAAAAAACAAATCTATCGGCGACAATGCCAGGTACAGGAGCAACAATATTGGCATACATAGATATGTTAATGAAAAAGTAAAGAATGGCAAATGATAATATCTTCTTTTCTTTAATTTTAGCTAATGCAAATAACAACAAGGCCAAGCATATAATTAGAGAAATAAGAACCCAAGGATTGCTCCACCCAACAATTGGTATCATATTGTAACCATAGTAATAAAGCAAAGGATATGGTATAAAAAGCATCTTTAAATAAAAACCAAGTACATAAAATGCAGTACTAATATGAAGCATAAAATTGTCGGTTCCTATGAGTGGATTTTCCCATAATCTAATATCTCTAACAGCATCAGGAAGAATCATTAATCTGGTAATAAAAACCAATATTACTATCCCAATAATTGCCAGAGTGAAGATGCTAAGTTTCTTTAATTTCACATCAGTAAAAAAATAAATAACAAGTGGAAAAACAGCCAGTTGTACAATTGCAGTTTCTTTTGACAGTAATGCTAAAATAAAACTAACCATTCCGAAAAAGAGATACACAACTTTGTCTTTATCGATCCATTTCAGAAAGTACCATATGGCAATGAATGAGAAAATAAAATTGAACAGCACGTCTCTGTTTTTCAGACTAGCTACAACCTCAGTATGAGTAGGATGAGCCAAAAACATTACTGTAATTAAAAAAGGAAACCAAAGATTATATCCGGCAAACAACCTCCTTAACACTTTGAAAAGTACCAAGACGGCTAATATATATAGCAGAATGTTGATAAAATGACTAATGTAAGGATTTGAATCTAGGTTGGCAGTAAACTGATATTCAAGGGCAAAGCTTGTGCTAACTATAGGGCGATAACCAAACGTTTGACCATCATTATCATTATATAAAGTAGTAAAAATCTCAGGGATACCCGCTATCCCTTTTACAGTTTGGGGATTATTACTATTAATATGATGATCGTCCAGAGAGAAATGGTTGAAAATAGTATTATAATAGAATGTAAATGTTAGCACTATTAAAATAATTTTAAAAATGAGTATTAGCTTATTTTCGTTTAAAGCTGAGGTATTTTTATTTCTACTTTTTTTTCTCATAACTTATCAAAATGAGTATAAGTGTTTCTTCACTTTTAATGTTTCGCAAAGATAAAATGAATTACGAGATGATGAAGTTGTACCAAAAAACTATTTTTGCACTTCAAAAGTTAATTTATGGCTTACTCCTTTTTGAAAAACAATGATGATCCTCTTGTAAACCAATGTTCTACATATATCGATGTTATAAAAAACAGAGCAGCATCAAACCCTGGTCATATTGTATTTCGCTTTCTTTCAGATGGAGTTAATAAAAGTGAATCGCTTACATTTCTAGAACTCGAAACACGGTCAAAGGCACTTGGAGCCGCAATGCAGAATCATGGGTCTAAAGGTGATAGTGTGTTATTATTGTTTCAGCCAGGATTATCTTATGTAGCTTCGATGTATGCATGTTTTTACTCTGGATTTGTTGCTATTCCGGCTTATCCGCCAAGAAGGAACAAGGGTATTGATAGGATATATACAATTATTGAGGATTCTGGTGCTGCCATTTGTTTGGTTTCAAAGCAAGTACATAATGATATACAACGTAATTTTAAAGATGATGATGTTCTGGTGCAGATTACTTGGATTGTCTATGAGGAAATAAATGATAATTTGGCTTTTGACTTTCACGAATCTAAAATATTGCCAGGTGATATCGCATTATTGCAGTATACGTCTGGTTCAACAGGTAATTCGAAAGGAGTATTAGTTACACAGTTGAATTTGCTGTATAATTCCGAGTATATACGACAAGCGATGGGTTTAGATAGTAATACCGTTGGTGTTCATTGGCTCCCTATTTTTCATGATATGGGACTAATAGGTGGATTATTGCAACTAGCTTATCTGGGTGCAGTAAATATAGGAATGCCACCGACTGAGTTTCTTAAAAGGCCACTTAATTGGCTCAAAGCAATTGATAAATATGGTGGTACTATTGGTGGAGGTCCAGATTTTACATATAATTATTGTTTGCAAAAGATAACTGATGAAGAATGTCGTGACCTTGATCTTAGTACGCTAAAAGTATTGTATAGTGGGTCTGAACAAATAAGAAAATCAACTTTCAAGCTATTCTCAAAAAAGTTCGCAGTATCAAATTTCAAAGAAGAACAGTTTTATTCATGCTATGGAATGGCAGAAACAACATTAATAGTTACTGGTGGGTATTATAAATCTCCACCCAAATATTTAAATGTTGATTCAAAGGCCCTGAGCAACAATCAGATAATTGTATTAGAGGAGGAAGATGAAGCAGGAACAAGTCTTGTTAGTTGTGGACATACCTGGATGGAAACGGTAATAGAGGTTATTGATCCAATTTCTTTGAAAAGAACCGCAAAAGATAAAGTTGGTGAAATATGGATAAGTGGACCGACTGTAGCCGCTGGATACTGGAATAAGCCGGAAGAAACCGAACGCATTTTTGGAGCAATTATTTCTGATACTAATCAAGGACCTTTTTTGCGCACAGGTGATCTGGGTTTCTTTCATGATAATGAATTGTACATTACAGGACGAATTAAGGATTTGATAATTATTAGAGGAATTAATTTTTATCCAAATGATATTGAGTTTAGTATTCAAAATGGTATTCCAGAATTAAGACGTAATGGAGGTGCTGCATTTTCCATTACAGATGATAATGTTGAGAAACTTGTTATAGTCCAGGAGCTTGAACGTACTGCACTACGTAATGTTGATCATAATGAAATTATTGCTAGGATGCGAGAGGTAATTGCAGAAGAACATATGTTGGATGTTCATTCAGTTGTACTAATAAAAACTGGAAGTATCTCAATAACTTCAAGTGGTAAGATCCAGCATCGTCAAACAAAATACGAATATTTGCATGATGATTTGAATATAGTTGCGGCGTGGGAAAAGCAAAAAAGTAATACTCAAGAAACAATTAATATTGAAGAAACTACTCCATCAGAAGGAGCTATTAAGGAATGGATTATAAATTGGATAATACGAAATCAAAATTTCCAACGTAAGGAAATTGATCTTAACAAGAATATTATGTCGTATGGGATTGATTCATTGGCTGCAGTTACACTGGAAACTGAAATAAGCAAACAGTTTGGATTTCAATGGCATATAAGTTCATTTATTCTAAATCCAACAATTAATAAGTTAGCTTCTGAGGGAATGGAAATCTATCGGGAGTCACTCGAAAACTAGTAAGATTTTATTATTGATCATCGGTTCCCATACATTTCATCATAGTACTTCTGATAATTACCTGACGTAACATTATCCAACCAATCTTGATTATTTAAATACCAATCAATTGTTAAATTAATTCCTTCTTCAAATTGAAGTGATGGTTGCCATCCCAATTCTTTTTGAAGTTTTGATGAGTCGATTGCGTAACGTAAATCGTGACCAGCTCTATCGGTTACAAAAGTTATTAGTTTTTCTGATGTGCCCGGTTCGCGGTTAAGTTTCTCATCCATAACTTTGCAGACAACTTTTATCAAATCAATATTTGTCCATTCGTTATGGCCACCAATGTTAAATGTCTCACCATCAGCACCATTATGATAAATTAGGTCAATAGCTTGAGCATGGTCAATGACATAAAGCCAGTCACGTACGTTTTCACCTTTGCCGTATACAGGTAAAGGAATGTTATGGCGAATATTATTAATAAATAATGGTATCAGTTTTTCAGGGAATTGATTAGGGCCATAATTATTTGAGCAATTTGAAATTGTTATTGGTAATCCATACGTATCATGATAGGCTCTAACAAGATGATCGGAGCTTGCCTTTGACGCTGAGTATGGGCTGTGTGGATCATAAGGTGTATCTTCATAAAAGAACCCTTCATTACCCAAAGAACCATATACCTCATCTGTGGATACATGATAAAATCGCTTGCCATCATACTTACCATCCCAAATGTGGCGTGCCGCGTTAAGTAAATTTACAGTCCCAACAATGTTAGCCATAATAAACTCCATTGGATTCTCAATCGATCTATCAACATGCGATTCAGCTGCAAGATGTATAACTCCATCAAATTGATATTCTTTAAAAAGGTCCATTACAAAATCACCATCTACAATGTCTCCTAGAATAAAATCGTAATTTGACTTTTTCCAAATATCCTTCAAATTTTCAAGGTTCCCGGCATAAGTGAGTTTGTCGAGATTGAAAATTTGATAATCAGGATATTTGTTAACAAATAATCTAACAACGTGTGATCCAATAAATCCGGCTGCTCCGGTAATGAGTATTTTTTTCATTTATCTTGTATTTTTCAATAAACTCAATCAAATAATCCACTTGAAACTTGTATAAGGATTACTTAGTACTTTCTCTTAATGCTTTTTCCCATTTCCAAGCCGAAAGCGTCATTTCATCTATGCCTTTTTCAGCTTTCCAACCAAGCTCTTTATTAGAATAATCTGGATTTGCCCAAACCTGTGTAATGTCACCTTCACGGCGGTCAACTATACTATAATTCAGTTTTATACCTGCAACTTTTTCAAATGACTTGATCACCTCCAAAACTGAATATCCATTACCTGTTCCAAGGTTAAAAACTTCAAAATTATTTTTCATTTTGTTATTGATCATTCTGTCTACTGCAATAACATGTGCTTTTGCAAGGTCGACAACATGAATATAATCTCTAATCGCAGTTCCGTCAGGAGTAGGGTAGGTGTCTCCAAAAACTCTTAAGTACTCACGTATACCAATAGCTGTTTGCGTAATAAACGGAACTAAATTATTAGGTACTCCTAATGGTAATTCGCCAATTATAGCAGTTTCATGTGCTCCAATAGGGTTGAAGTAACGCAATGCAATTGCGTGAAGATCATTCACCTTTGAAGTATCCTTGATAATCTCCTCAGAAATTTGCTTTGTGTTTCCATAAGGTGATTCAGCAGTTTTTATAGGAGCATTTTCAGTAACCGGAAGCTCGTCTGGTTGACCGTACACAGTACACGAGGATGAGAAAACAATATTATGTATTCCATTATTTTTCATCCCCTGAAGTATATTTATTAACGAAGTTAAGTTGTTATGATAATAAAGTAGAGGTTCCTGAACGGATTCCCCAACGGCCTTAAACGCTGCAAAATGTATTACACCAGCAATATCATTATGACGTTTAAAAAAATCAGAAGTAAGTTCAATGTCAGTAAGATCGAATATCTCAAAGTCAGGTTTAATGCCTGTAATCAAGGTAATTTTATCTACAATTTCAGCACTTGAATTACTAAGATTGTCAACAATAATAACTTCATGCCCTTTATTTTGTAGTTCTACAACAGTATGAGAACCAATATATCCTGTACCACCAGTAACAAGTATTTTCATAGTAGTCTATATCTTTATTGAGAACTGTAAAACGAATAATTTAATTTCCAATCGGTTAATCAATTTTTCTAACGGAATTATCTTTTAATTGATATTTTTCATTGCTTTCGGAACATACGGCAAATCCTTTATCATCAAAATTAAGCCGATGCCCAAACTCACTCATCCAACCTACGTGATGGGCAGGATTTCCTACTACCAAGGCATATGGTGGAACTTCTTTTGTAACTACTGCACCAGCTCCAATAAATGCATATTCTCCTATATCATATCCACAAACAATTGTTGCATTAGCCCCAATACTTGCTCCTTTTTTTACTAATGTACGAGTATATTGCCCTCTGCGAATAACTCCACTACGCGGGTTTGTGATATTAGTAAATACCATCGATGGTCCTAAAAATACATCATCTTCGCAAATAACACCTGTGTAAATAGACACGTTGTTTTGCACTTTTACGTTTTTACCAAGAACAACATCCGGTGATACTACTACGTTCTGGCCGATATTACAATTTTCACCTATAACACAACCTGTCATTAAATGTGAAAAATGCCAAATCTTTGTTCCAGATGCAATATTACATCCTTCATCAACAACTGCAGTTTCATGAGCAAAATAGTTATCTTCCATTTTAATAGGCCTTATTTATTAACAAATTCCAGCACAGCGTCAGTTATCTCTTTCTGAATTTCAGGTGTAAGTTCGGTATGTATCGGCAACGAGATTACCGAATTACAAAGCATCTCTGTTATCGGAAAGTCACCCTCATTGTAACGTGGATCAAGATAAGCTTTTTGGAGATGTAATGGAACGGGATAATATACTGCAGATGCAATTCCCTTACTTGCAAGATGCTTCATTAATCCTTCCCTGTCAACATCAACGAGTACTAACGTATATTGATGAAAAACATGAGTTGTGGAATCTGCAGTTATTGGTGTTTTAATTTTTTTATTACCGGCAAATGCTTCATTGTAATAAGCAGCTGCCAGTTGTCTTGCCGTTGAATATTCATCAAGATGACGGAGTTTAATATTTAAGATGGCTGCTTGCATACTATCAAGACGAGAGTTAACACCTATTTCATCGTGATAGTACCTGCGTTTCATTCCATGGTTAACTATCATTCTCATCTTGTCTGCAAGTTCATCATCATTTGTAAAAATAGCACCACCGTCACCAAATGCTCCCAGATTCTTAGATGGAAAGAAAGATGTGCATCCTATATGGCCAAATGTGCCGATTTTTTTTGTTTTCCCACTTTCTGGACAGGTAAAATCAGCACCAATAGCTTGAGCCGTATCTTCGATAATATAAAGATTATGCTTTTGTGCGATTTTTATTAATGAATGAATATCAGCACTTTGTCCGAATAAATGAACTGGTATAATTGCCTTGGTTTTTGAAGTTATTGCATTCTCAACAGCAACAGGATCAATGTTAAAAGTGTCAGGCAGTACGTCAACCAATACAGGCTTTAACTTGAGTAATGCAATTACCTCTGCTGTGGCAATAAAAGTAAAAGAAGTTGTTATTACTTCATCACCAGGCTTAAGATTCAGAGCCATTAATGCAACTTGAAGAGCATCAGTGCCATTTGCACAAGGTATTACATGTTTTATGCCCAAATATTCTTCAAAACTTTTTTGAAATTCCTTAACAGCAGGACCATTTATAAATGAAGCTTCAGACATTATGTCTAAAACAGCAATGTCTATTTCTTTCTTTATTTTATTGTACTGACCAACTAAGTCAACCATATTGTGTTTAATCATATATTTTTATGTTATTGTACTAACTCGATGTTGCAAAGATAGATAAGTTGCGGAAAGAGTTTGGAGTTTGAGGGTAAAAGTTTGGAGTCGGAAGTTGAACCGTTATTAACAATGAACTCAGACATATGGCTTACACCTTCAACTAAAATAATTCACCTATCTTTGCTTCAAATCGATATTATAACGATATGCTTAAAAGAGTATTGCTTTTTTTGCTTGTTTTATACACCGTTTCACAAATAAATGCTCAGGTAAATGTAAGCGATTCTGCTGTAGCAGCATTTATTCCTCACGTTTCATATTCCTACCAATTTTCAGGAGGTGATATTGCTAGTAGGTATGGCGATAATTCAACAATTGGTGGAGGATTAAAGTATAAGACAAGTAAAAATTTTATTTTCTCATTTGATGGCAATTTTATATTTGGAAGCAAAATTAAAAATGCTGATTCAATCTTATGGATGGTACAAACCAAAGATGGTTTTATTATCGATGGAAATGGTACTTATGCTCTATATGCTTTGTACGAAAGAGGATTCAATTTTAATGCTAGTTTTGGGAAGATATTTCCTGTACTAAATCCAAACCCTAATTCTGGATTGATGATAACAGCTGGTTTTGGTTATATGGTTACTCGAATGAAAATTGATAATCAGCATAGAACAGCACCCCAGATTTCGGATGATTATGCGAAGGGTTATGATATGCTTATTGGAGGTATATCTTTAAACCAGTTTATTGGATGGTTCTATATGGGTAATTCAAGGTTTACCAATATTTATGCTGGATTCGAGTTTCATCAGGCCTTCACCCATAGCCTTCGTGATTGGGATTTCAGTACCATGAAAAAGGATAATGACAAGTACATCGATTTCTTTATAGGATTAAAAATTGGCTGGATGTTACCTATTTATAAGAGAGCACCTAATAAGTACTATTATAACTAAATATGTTTGTGATTTTTATTTGTTTCATAATAAGGACAAACATCTGATAAATGAAAATACTCTATAAAATCTTCATTTTTCTTTATTCAGCTACAATTGGATTTGCTTCAATTTTTAACAATAAGGCCAGACAATGGGTTGATGGAAGAAAAAACCTATTATCCCGAATTAAAGAAGATCATATTTCCGAAAATCAAATTATTTGGGTCCATTGTGCAAGTCTTGGTGAGTTTGAGCAAGGTAGACCGGTAATCGAAATGTTACGGACAACATATCCAGATCATAAAATCACACTTACTTTTTTTTCTCCTTCGGGTTATGAAGTGCGTAAAGACTACGAATTTGCAGATTATATTTATTATCTACCTCTAGATACTGTTAAAAATGCACACCGCTTTATTAGCTATGTAAGGCCACAACTTGTGATATTTGTTAAGTATGAGTTTTGGTTTAATTATATCGATGAATTATACCGGCAGAAGATACCATTGATTTTCATTTCTGTAATTTTCAGAGAATCGCAACATTTCTTCAAACCATGGGGAGCCTGGTTTGCCAAGCAATTAAACAAGGTTACCTATATATTTGTACAAAATGAAGAATCATTAGAATTACTTGACAGAATTAGTATTCACCATGCTGAAGTAAGTGGCGACACTCGTTTTGACAGAGTGATTCAATTGCCTAATGAACCTGTTTCATATCCTATAATTGAGAAATTTAAAGGAGATTCCTTTTTATTGATAGCGGGAAGTACCTGGCAACCTGATGAAAAAGTGTTGTATGACTTGCTTCTTAATTCTAAAGCTGATTTCAAACTGGTTGTAGCTTCACATTTAATAAACAAGGATCATATTTTTGATATTCAAGATCGATTTAGAAATTATGATCCCGTATTATATTCTAAAGTAGTTGATATTAATCCTGAGATAAATCGTGTACTGATAATTGACAGCATTGGAATGTTAGCACAGCTTTATAGATATGCAGATATTGCCTATATTGGTGGAGGTTTTGGTGTTGGGATACATAACCTGCTGGAAGCCTCCACATATGGAATCCCGGTATTATTCGGCCCAAATTATAAGCGTTTCCGTGAAGCTATTGAATTAAGAGATAACGGAGGTGGCTACCCAATCAAAACTTCTGAAGAATGTTTAAAGGTTTTCGAAAAACTATTACAAAACAAAGATGCATATGGGAAAAGTTCTTCTACTGCCAAAAATTATGTCCATATAAATGCTGGAGCTACTCAGCTAGTAATAAATAAGGCAAAAGAATATATTATAGCAGGGTAAACATTACTAATTTAATCAAAACCATAATTATTCTTACAATTGATTATATAATAAGTTAGTAGTTTAAAACTAGATTTCCCTATTAATCACTATTTTGTATATTTGACGAGATTAAAATTCTAAATTGAATGGATATATTGATACAAGAAGCCCGTAGAAAATCTGTTGTTGCAAATTCAGTTGCTCTGATTAAAACTAATTCAGATCTTGACGGTTTAGGATTGAACGACATTGAACAGAAATTTGTTAAAAAAGAACGTAAAGGCAAAAATCAAATAATAGAAGTAAACAGATTTAAAAACCGAACTTTTATTGTTTATGGTGATACCAAGGGGGCACAAAATATAAAACTTGAGTCGTACAGAAAAGCAGGTAATAATACTCTTCTATTACTAAATAACGCAAAAATTAGCAGAGTTGTAGTAAACTCTATTAATTCAACCAAAGAGGAAACATTAGCTTTTATTGAAGGTCTGGTGCTTGGCAATTATCAGTTTTTAAAATATAAAACTGGAGATAATAAAAAGAAAAATAGTCTGAGCAAAATTGAAATTTATTCAAAAGATATAACTACAAAGGATATAGAAGAATTTCAAATTGTGATAGATGCGGTTTGTTATGCAAGGGATTATGTGAATGAGCCAGATTCTTTTATGACAGCTGTCCAGCTATCCAAAGAAGCACAAGCTCTTGGCCAATCTTCAGGTGCTAAAGTGGAAGTATTCAACAAAAAGAAGATAGAAACACTTAAAATGGGAGGGTTACTTGCTGTGAACAGGGGAAGTGTTGAGCCACCTACCTTTACAATTATTGAATGGAAACCCAAAAATAGTATTAATAGCAAACCATATATATTTGTTGGTAAAGGAGTTGTTTATGATACAGGCGGACTAAGCCTTAAGCCATCTAACTTTATGGATACTATGAAAAGTGATATGGCAGGCGCCGCTGCTGTTGCTGGTACGATGTATGCTATTGCAAAATCAAAACTCCCTATTTATGTTGTAGGATTAATTCCGGCAACTGATAACCGACTTGATGGAAATGCATACACTCCAGGTGATATAGTTACTATGTTTGATGGATCAACAGTGGAAGTAATGAATACTGATGCAGAAGGACGGATGATACTTGCCGACGCACTTAGTTATGCAAAAAAATACAATCCTACATTGGTAATCGATATTGCTACTTTGACAGGTGCTGCGGCCAGAGCAATTGGTCCACAAGCAATGGTAGGAATGAAAGTTAAGTCTGATACTGAGTTTGACAAACTTAAACAATCAGGTGAACTTGTGCACGAACGAATTGTTGAGTTTCCTATGTGGGATGAATATGCTGAGCAATTGAAATCAGAGGTTGCTGATAGAAAAAATATTGGTGGGATGGAAGCCGGCGCAATCACAGCTGCTAAGTTTCTTGAACATTTTACTGATTACCCTTATATACATCTTGATATAGCCTCACCATCATTTTTAAATAAATTTGATAGTTATCGAACTGTTGGCGGAACAGGTGTTGGAGTTAGACTACTATTTAATTTCATCAAATCAAAAGTTAATTAACTTTAACAATTAACTTAGGAGTGTATAAAAATCACCACAATGAACTAAATGATAAAACTAGTCATTAAGTTCGTCCTTTCCTAAGAGTATGAAAAAGTTGAAATTCATTGAAAACAGCTAATTTCTAAGATTGATCTGGAGAAATAGTGGCTTTGGTTTCTTACTCATATTCATATCTTATGGTAAGATTAGAAATTATTCTGTATACCTGAAGTTGTTAATAATCAGTTAAATAATAATTAGTTCCACATTTAATTTTAATTTTTGTGTAAGGTTTTAAATTTAATTGCGACAGAGTAATTATAAAGTTTATTATTTGAAGATTTTTAACAAATTAAAATTTAATATTATGACAAAAAGAATTAAACGATTAAATGTGTTAACCATTGCCTTAATGGCTGGTTTAATTGTAATTTTTTCATCTGTGGATGTTGTAGCTAACGATGGGTTATCTGACAGTAACAACAATGTAACTACATTGATCGAAAGTTCCACTTTGAGCACAATTCCTGTCTTAGACAATTTTGTGGATAACAAATGTGGGGGAACTACCAAAGAAGCAAAAAAAGAAACAAAAAAAGAAGGAACTGTTAAGGCTGAAAAAGAAGGATCTAAAACAAAGACTTCCGAAGGCAAATGTGGCGAAGGTAAATGTGGTGGAGCAGAAAAAAAGGAAGGTAAAGTTGAGAAAAAGGAAGCTAAAACTAAGAAAACTTCTGAAGGCAAGTGCGGTGAAGGTAAATGCGGAGGAGCTGAAAAGAAGGAAGGCAAAGCTGAGAAAACTTCTGAAGGTAAGTGTGGAGAAGGCAAATGTGGAATGGCTTAAACAAGACAAACTGTAATATTACAAAAGAAAGTAATTTGTAATAATTATCGAAGGAGTATTACTATCGATATTAAAATTAGTATTATTATGTTTAGAGCACCTTTAGCGAGGTGCTTTTTTGTTTTCCGTTAAACATTAATTAACATTTCAAGATTCAACTTTAATTACTTTGGCATACATTTTGGATTTTCTAGGTTAAACTAAAAAATCCATATCATGAAAAAACTACAGCTAGCTATAATCGGCCTCTTTCTCCTACCTTTGTTTTCTTTTCAAACACCTTCTGCAACATCTATTAAGGTAGCTCTTATCCTTGATACCAGTAATAGTATGGATGGTTTGATAGATCAGGCTAAATCACAACTGTGGAGTGTTGTAAACGAACTTTCATCCGCAAAATGCGACGGACTTATACCAGATATTGAAATTGCTTTATATGAGTATGGCAACGACCGACTTCCTATGCGTGAAGGCTATATCAGGTTGGTAACACCATTTACAGATGATCTGGATCTAATCTCTGAAAAACTCTTTGCGTTACGAACCGATGGTGGTAGTGAATACTGTGGTCAGGTTATAGGAATGTCATTAAAGGAACTTGATTGGGAAGAGTACCCCAAAGATTTGAAATTGATTTTCATTGCAGGTAACGAACCTTTCGACCAGGGTAATGTGAGCTACCGCGAAGTTTGCAAAACAGCTCGTAATAATGATATTACAATAAACACCATATTCTGTGGTAATTTTAACGTAGGAGTACAAACTAACTGGAAAGATGGTGCGTATATAGGTGGTGGTGATTATATGAACATTGATCAGGATTGCGAATATGTTTATATCAAATCTCCATATGACGACAGGATTATGAAGCTTAATTCTAAACTAAATAAAACTTACGTTGTATATGGTTCTGGTGGAGGAGCATATTATACTCGTCAGGCAACACAGGATTATAATGCATTTTCATTAAATGAAAGTGTTGCTATTAAAAGAGCAGCCTCAAAAAGCAGTATAACTTATAAAAACACACAATGGGATCTGGTTGATGCCAGTGAGATGGAAGAATTTGACATTGAATCATTTTCTGATGAAGACCTACCTGATGAAATGAAAAACATGACAAAAGAAGAAAAGGAAAAGTACATTGATGATAAACAACAAGAGCGTCAAAAGATTCAAAAGGAAATCAATGAACTATCAAAAAAACGAGACAAATTTGTAGCTGAAAAACGTGGTGAAGATAGTGACAACATGCTTGACAAAGCAATCCTTCAGGCTGTAAAAAAACAAGCTTCTGCAAAGAATTTTGAGTTTGCCGATGACAAATAACTTATCATTTCATCGAAATGACTTTTCATGAAGTGAAAACTCCTGAAAGGTCATTCAAATACTTTTATTATTTACCTTCTGACATAACAGCCTCAACCTCTTCAATAGTTTTTGGAATTGGTTTTCCAAGTACACGATGACCAGTTTCTGTTACCAATACATCATCTTCAATCCTGATGCCTCCAAAGCCTTTATATGTTTCCACTTTATCATAGTTAATAAAGTCGAGGTATTTTCCTTCGTTACGGAATTTGTCAATTAGGTCGGGGATAAAATAAATGCCGGGTTCCACAGTGAGTACCATACCTGGTTTTAGTTCTTTACCTAATCTTAAATAAGCTGTTCCAAACTCTTCAGCTCTTTGGGTTTCCTCATCATATCCAACATAATTTTCACCCACGCTTTCAAGGTCATGAACATCCATTCCCATTTGGTGACCAAGTCCGTGGGGCATGAAAAGAGTATGTGCGCCAGCTTCAACCGCGGCATTTGTGTCACCTTTCATGAGGCTAGCATTTTTCAGTCCATCAACAATTACACCGGCTGTTAGAAAATGAATGTCGCGGTATTTCAATCCAGGTTTAATAGCCTCAATAGCAGTCATATTAGCATCTAATACTATTTGATAAATTTCTGCCTGGCGATCGTTAAACTTTCCACCCACAGGTACTGTGCGTGTTATATCACTCGAATAGCATTCTTGTGTTTCAGCTCCAGCATCGGTCACCATCATTCTCCCTTCTTCAAGCACATTACCATGATAATGATTATGAAGTGTTTGTCCATCCTGACTGAGTATAATTGGGAAGGAAACAGGTCCTCCCAAGGCAAGAGAAATACCTTCTATGGTACCAGCAATTTCCTGTTCAACCACTCCGGGCTTAGCCATTTTCATTGCAGTAGTGTGCATTTCATAGGCAATATCAACTGCTTTCTCGATATCCTTAATTTCTTCTGCACTTTTTATTTCTTTAAGTTTAACAACTCCTTTGATTAGTTCTATTGAAGCAGCTGGCTTTACATCAGAATTGACTAGCCCAAGTAAGGACGATAGTTCTATAATAGTTTCCCCCCGATAAGGTGGTAAAAAATGGATTTGCCTGCTTTCACTTTTTACATTTGTAATGAATTCTGCAAGTTCGCCATATGGCGGTGTATTTTCAACTCCTGCACTTGCAGCGAGATTAGTAACCTTTGGTTGAACACCCATCCATATAATATCGTCTATATCGAAATCGTTACCGAAAATATAATCCTTATCATTATCAAAGTCGATTACTCCTGCAAAACCAGGGTTCTGTAATCCAAAAAAATAAAGGAAATGACTATCCTGACGGAAATGGTATGTGTTAGCAGGGTAGTTAAACGCAGCTTCTTCATTTCCCAAAAATAGTGCAATACCTGATTTTATTTCGCCTTTTAATTTATTTCTTCTCTCTGTATAAACCTCTTTTTTAAACATGTTTATAATTTTAATTGTTATTTTTTTCGATTGGTAAAATTATACGAATTTCTATTAAGTTATATGTAAGTCTTAAATTTAATCTATCCAAAAACCCGGAGGCGTTAAAGATCCCCCTTCCAAACGGCAATCGAAACAACTATTTGGTGCACCTCTGGCCCATCCTAGAAACATAATATCGTCGATATAGATAGGCCAGAATGATTCAGGCTCGAAGGAAATAAATCTCAAATCAAAATCCGGCACGCATATGTCATAGTAAAAAGGTAGCGCTGGTCGATTTAAATAGATTCGCTTTTTTTCTATGCCAGCTACAATAAAATAACCCAGTACGGGTTCATTAATGTTTTCAACATTGCGTATATTTCCTTTGATTTGAATAGGCTGCCGTGAGTACATATTGCCTTGATCAATGTTTTGGTCCTTTAGCGCATTCAAAAAATTAAAAGCATCTTCTGAAATCGACAACTGTTTAACAAACTATATCTTATACTTAAATCTTTTGCTTTTGTTGATACATATACTAATGGAAAACGAGTAATTTTATTTCCATCGAGGTACTTGTTTGAGAAAACATAGATTTCGTTAATTTTTGATGAACGCCAGCATGTTTTTAGTGAATCAGGTTTAGGAAATGGGAAGAATGCCCCTTCCCATGTATAGTCAATTTCAAATGTAGCCTGATATTTAAACGTTTGAGTTAATTTCCAAAGTTGATAATATTTATCAGGTAGATCATTATGGAAGTCAATATAAAATTGAATTCCATGTAAATCTTTATTTTCATTTTCTATATTAAAGGATTCAGGAAGGCCGTAAACAGAATCTATAGGAGATGGAGGAAGTAACCTGCAAGTATCAGATATATAGTTTCTTCCGTCAGGAAGATTTACGTGTAATTGATAGGAAATTCCAACATGCCCGGAAAAGGAACTATCTAATACCAAATAAGTGCCAGATTCGGTTTCTGTAAGTGAAGTCTCCAATTGATTTTCATCTGTAATATATACTTCAGCACCAACTAATGGAATCAATTCGATATCATTAATCGAACTGGTTAGTGACAATTTAACTACCACCGGATTGTCCCCATTTGTTAGCAGTCCATCCACTACCAGAAGCTTTTCATACTTATCCACGTTTGGCCAGTACTTGTCCACACAAGAAGTGATGCTGACAATGAGACATATCAGTGTAATGTAGTTCTTAATCTTCATAATTGATAATTCTTATTTTGTTCTAATCTTCCCAAAAATCAGGTGGTGAAATTGAACCACCTTCCAGGCGGCAATCAAAACAGCTTTTAGATTGACCCAGTGCTCCTCCAAGAAACATAATATCGACAATATAGATTGGCCAATTTGTTGGGGGTTCCCAAGCTATATATGCATAAGCTTCATAATCTGGTTGACATATAGGATAATAAAAGGGTATAACAGATGGACGATTTACGTAAATTCGCTTTTTTGTTGTTCCGGCAACCGTAAAATAACCCAACACAGGTTCATTAATGTTTTCAATGTTGTGCATGTTACCTTTGATTTGAATGGGTTGTTGTGAGTACAAATTGCCTTGGTCAATGTTTTGCTCCTTTAGCGAATTCCAAAAATTATAAGCACGTTCGGAAATGGATAACTGGTTAACAAGTAAACTATACCTAATACTTAACTTTTTTGTTTTTGTTGAAGTATATATTAATGGAAAACGTGTAACTACATTTCCTTCGAGGTACTTGTTGGAAAAAACATAGATATCATTAACTTGTGTTGTACGCCAGCAGGTACGCAGTGAATCAGGATTAGGATATGGGATTATTTCACCAACCCATAAAAAGTCAATATTAAAAGAGGACTTATATTTATATGTTTGAGTTAATTTCCAAAGGTGATAGTATTTTTCAGGTAAATCATTATGGAAGTCAATATAAAACTGAAGTCCATGCAAATCCTTGTTGTCGTTTTCGATATTAAAGGATTCAACAAGTCCATAAACAGAATCTATAGGAGCAGGAGGAAGTAGCTTACAAGTATCAGATACATAGCTTTTTCCATTAG
>NYYH01000015.1 GCA_002686705.1 Bacteroidota bacterium | reverse complement strand
CCACCAACTTGTAAATACTATGTATAATTTGACCCATCACCAACCAAAAGTATTTGGGTACTGCCATTGGTTTGATTTTGTCTTAGAAAAGTGTCAGTCATTTGTCTGAATTGGTTCTTATGTCATTGGCACTTGTAAAAGCATATCAGAAAAGAGCAAAAAAGTGGCACTTTGTATCTTGAAGTGTTTTCGGGTCTGAATTAGGTTGAATCCTATGCGATTCCTACTTAGCACAATCTTCTTCCTCCTTCTTCTAACTCCCTTCATTCACGGGCAGTCATCAGAAAAACAATGTTACATTTCCGTCAACTCAACTGGTGAGTTCAATCAAGTTCTTCTTTCCAATATTTCTACCTCTTTGATCTCACAATACATCCAGCCGGTGAAACAGATCCCATCTGGTGGTTTGAGTGGTTCTGACCATTGCATCTATGAGGTGTCAGTCACAAAAGATGGAGAGAAGACATTCGTGACACTTCAAGGAAATAACTTGAATGAATTTTATATAAAATAAACTTGACTGATTTAATCATACTTTATATTGTTAATTATATCAGTCTCTTATAGAAATCTTTATATATATGTGTATTCTTAGAAATTTATCACAGAACAGTATGGACATAAAATTTTTCTCGCAAAGATGTTGTAGGGTTATAATTAAAATTTACAGATTGGAGATTTTAAATGATTAAATTTATCAATATCTTTATAAAATTTTTTTTAACTTTTATAATAGTTAATTCAATTATTATCTCAAAAATATCGGCACAAGAAAAAAATGATAAACTGAATGCAGATAAAAAAGATTTAAAATCTCAGGAAGTGGTAAAAACTGTTGATGGTAGATTAATTACGATAAGTGAGAATGGCACATGTAGTATTTCTGAAAATAAAAATAATATTTATTATGAAATTAAATCTTATAAAAAAGGGGAACTATTCCCTAACAAGTGTGAATTTCTATTTAAAATAGAAAATAATACAAATTATGGCACAATGTACAGAGCAGAGTTGTCTGCACACGCGATAAATGATAAAGGAGAAAAAATTAGTGTAGGAAGTGGTCTTGCTAAACATGGAGAATTAACAAATATTGAACCACTTAAAATTGGCAATTCAAGTGTAGGTGTATTTTTAGTGGATTCCAAATGCAAATATATCAAAAAAATTGAAATAGATAATTTGTTCCCAAGTTATTGTGAGATTAGGAATTTACCAGAAGAAGTTAATTGTTATAATCTTGTTAAAATTAAAAATTTAACTAATATAAATTTTGAGAAATTATGAATAAATTTAAAATTAATCTACTATTTATTTTATTTTTTCTATTTTTTAAAATTGTATTTTGTTCAGAAATTATCAATTTGCCAGATGGAAGGACAATTAATATAAAGAATGATGGTACTTATGAATTTTTGAATAAGAAAAAAACAATCAAAATAACTTTTCATAGTTTAGGAGATTCAAAATGGGGAAGAGATAAATGTGTTGCAGAATTTTCATTAGAAAATCAAGCATACGGGACAATCTACTCTTTTCGAGGTTGGGTTCAGGTTTTTTGATGAAAATAATAAAACATATGGTACATGGTTAAGTTTTAGTGAATATTTAGATAATAAATCAGTAAAAATTGGAGAAAAAATATCTCAAGCAGCAAGATTTGGCATTAGGTGTGAAGAAATTAAAAAATTAGCAATATCTGAAGTAGGTGATTGTGTAATGAGAAATCAACCAGAGGATGTAGAATGTTACAGTATAATAAGTACACTTTCAAAAGTATCAAATATTCAATTTAATAAAAATTGAGTCATCAAACTTTTGATAAGGAGTACATAAAATAAAATATTTTTAACCGAATCAATATTTTAGTACAAACTTCTTTTCCTCCTTTTCCTATTTCTCTCTTCTCTTTTCATGAGAACAATATCATCCAAAATTCTATGGACTGTATTATGAGAAACAACCATCTCATGTTCTGTCTTCAGCCGTTCTGAAATCTTCCTATACGACAAAGGTTTGTGTGTCTTGGTGTCAATCACCTTTCTATAATTAGCAACCATCTTGGTAAGTTCTGGATGTTTCTCAGACATTCTTTTCTTACCACCACATTTCCCATTTCCATTTCTGTCAATGATTCCCTTCGACTTGTTCAGTTTGCATTTCCTCTCTCGGGCAACTTTTAATTTCTTTACCAGATTGGATTTCTCAAACTGACTAATCACACCAAGCACCTGTCGGATCATTGTTGATGTTGGTGTGTCCTCAATGAATGTGTCTGGATTGGATACTGAGATTAGTTTGTATCCAAGATTTGAAAGATACTGGAATCCAGTTTCCATAGTTATGAGATCACGACTCAATCTGTCTGCACTCTCAAAAACAATTGTGGATATTTTATTTTCATCACAGTAGGTGAGCATTTCCATAAATGATGGTCGGTCAAGAACATCAAGTGTTCCAGAAACACCCTTGTCGTAAAACTCACGAACAACATTCAATCCTTTTGAATCTGTATAAGAAAATACAGAATGTCTCTGTCTTTGTTTTGAGTCCTTATTTGTTCCAACATTTGTGGCAGAACTTGTTCTGTAATAAGCACAAACATTTTTATCCATTTGAACCTCAAATTATTGAATTACTGTAACCTATTTCAATACTATTATATCACTAATTGCAACGGATTATCAACTTTTTTGTGTCAATTACTCAAGGAAATGAAACAATAAATTGAGGATATTGGCACCATATAAGCACTAAATGAGCATCAATATGTGGCAGGATGGATAAAAAAAGGGAATTTCTAAAGTAATCCCAGTCGTAGAAGTTTTATTTGGATTTCTTGAACTGGATGAGTTGGATTTCTTTTAGCAGATGATTCTTGGCAAACATCTTCTCAATCTCAGTATTGAGTTTTATTTCGTTCGTATGACGATTCTTTTCTATAAGTACAGATAAGTTGAATTGATATAAATCCTTCATAATGTCCTTGAGTTGTCTTGATCTGGATCTGAGTTACCCATACGAGACAACTCACCTCCCATGTCCTTATCAATGTCCTCAAGTTCCTTTGCAACTTTCTGCAATCGTTTTAATGAATTGATGTAATCCTTGAATGTGATCAGTTTCTTTTTAGTCATGGTCTTTCAACCTGTTCAATTTCAATCAACAGGTCTTGGACTGTATCTTCTTCTGGATTCCTCAATCGAATATCCCGAAAATTGAAATACATTCTTCCATCTTTTTTCAACGAGAGAACTTTGGAATCATCCGTTAACCCTTCTTCGATGGATGCATCAATCCAACAGCAGAGTTGATCTTTAAAATCTTCTATATTTTCATAGACAACCCAATCACCGTCATCTTTGAGTTCTTTGTGTAAGGTTTGCAACATATCAGATCCACACTCTCATCTCCGGCAGATACTTGGTCAGGCACATATTGATACACCGATTGACACTTAAATTGTATCGTTCTTGGAATGACTTAATAGTTTCAAGATTCTCATCATCCAGATATACAGAGGTTTTCTTTGCAGGTTCTTTCTTTTTCTTCATTAATGAATCTCCAATTGATTGTTTCACGAACTACCATTTAATTGACGATTAACAAACCATAACCATTTAGGTCTGTTTTTTTTCAATCTGGTAGTTACTTTTATTTATATACACATCAAAAAGATGTGNGAATTGACTTCAATTNGNGGAAATTTTGGAGAACAGGGGGTGGTNGGCATTNACATTNAAGAAAATTCTACGAAATCTTTTTACAGTATTTCTATAAATCTCTTTTAGCACAGGAATGAAAATATCTTTTAGGTCAGATTGCATTTGCAGAAGAGAAAAAGAACCTTTTACCCTTTTTTCTGGAACCGTAGATTTTGTATCAATCTTTTTGAATTTCTCTTTCATATCCTTGTTGGATTTCTTTTGCATCTTTTTCAAAGCATCCATTCCATAAGGGTCTTTATCTCTGGAATGTTTACCAGACAAACTTTCAGACACATCAACACCATTGGATAGATTGGGTATGAAAAACTTGGTTGGTGTTACTGTGGTTACAACTCTTTTCCAGGCAGGAGCAATAAGAGATTGCATTTCATCAATTGGCATTGGATTAGTAGTTCCAATCTGCAAATGGCAGTGTGGGTGAAATCCATTCTCTTCACTCCAACTGATTTCATATTCGGTCTTTACATAGAATCTATATTTTGATGGGAACAACTTCCTTTTCCAAATGTCATCATCTTTCAATTTCTTGATTGAATCCTTCAGTACTTTTTGAAGATGTTTGAAGGAGGACTTTTGATTATGTCGGAGTTTGAATGTCATCAGAATATTCTTACCACCATTATCCAGTAGCACCTGACGGCAAGGATTCATTTGTTTTTCTACATACTGTTCCAGTAGATTGGCACAGATAGGACAANGATTGACATAATGGCATCTCTTTATCCTTCTTGGTTTGTCTGGATTGGGTANATCTNTTTCTAATCTTACTNATGAACTGTTTGGAACAATTGANTATCTCTGNANNANTAATGANTNCTTTNTCTACCAATGANNNATGNATNTCATATATGTGGNNNGGANTAGGGTCTGATCTTGTTCCATCCTCTNTCTTCATATATTGANGATNTGTCTGAGTTGGTTCTNATGTCATTGGNACNNGNNANNNTTTGAATTTCNCAANATATTCCAGCCGTATTTAAAAGTTAATGATTATAAAAACACTTCTTTTTGAGGTGTTATAATATTTATAAACTTTTTTCCTGANTATTTCCTTCANNCGTACCTTAATGATAATCAACTAAATCCNTTAACCAAATCCAACAACCATTTTCATCCTTCAGATACTTGTCAGGGATTTCAGACATAGGTTTTCCATACTTCTCAAGTATTTTCTTTCTCTCTTCTTTTACTTTCTTTTTTGTCATATTAGCAAACCTCTGGGAATGATTTTTGGCAGGGAGAAATTTTTTGGATTTCTTACATGGAAATCCTATAGCAAATTACCTATGAAAAAGGTGATATGTAAATCACTGTGTTCCTAAATCCTATACTCCCTCAAGTCCTTCTGTTAAAGCACTTCTTAACATCCTCAAATAGGGTCTATTTTGAAGTGTTCTTCTTGTTGTGAGTAGTAACAAATATTTTCTTTACAGTAGGCAAAGTGGCACTAAGTGGCACGAAATGGCATCAAAACAAGGATTCTCTTATAACAGAATTGGTTTATCCGAAATCTTCCTTTGAAGAATTTTTACCTGTTCAGTTAATCCTTCTACTCTACTTTCAATTGTTTGAAAAAGTTCTTCTACCTCTGGTAAATCTTGGTATTCTAAATCCTTTAAAGTCCGATAAACACCAGAGAGAATTTTATGTGTATCACCACGCATAATATCTAAATCTTGTTCATCAATAAATTCTTCTGCAGCCGTAGATTCTTTTTCCATTTTCAATTCTCCTTTCTTATTGGGTTTCCTCATAAACTTCCATCATTTCCTCTATCAATTCTCCCATTGTAATCCCTTTTTGTTCTGACAACATTTTTAGTTTTTCTTTAGCATCAGTATTCATTTCCGTTGAGATTCTTGAAAAATTATCTTCAACACAAGCATCCAGTTCATCACCCAATGTTGGTTCATTTTCCATTTCACCAATACCCTTCAATCTCAACTGGTTCAACATCTTACCACTCGGCAATGAATTCACATCAATAGGAGGTTGGCACTTCATTAAATCCTTTTTCAATCTACGAACAATTTGTCTAACAGCATTTCCATCAGATGGAGTTACACCAAAGAATATTGAACACTTTCTTTTTAGATGTTTGAAATGCACCTTATTTGATTGTTTAACAAATTCAAACCCCAAACCCTCAATAATTTTTACAATCTTATTGATAGATTTTCTGTGTTTTCCACCCGATTTAAATTTTGGTCTTGAACCCTGTTGTCTTGTTTGAACTACCATATCAACCTCAGCCGTATTTAAATTTAACAAATAATCAAATAATCAACCAAATTTTAGAAAATTACAACACATTACCTAAAATTTTTTAGAATAAAATGTGGAGATTTTGAACAAGAAGAGGTATTATGGTGGTGAGTGAATTTATGGTAATACTTTTAGTAATACTTTCACCCACAAAGGAAAACTGACAGAAGTTAATGTGGAGTCAGTTTTTATAAGGGATTCGGGGTTAGTAGAGGATTGAAATTAGGTTCGTATAAATTTAAGGTGTATCTTCTCCCCTACGGCACCAGGCTAAACCCAAATTCTCGTGAATATATTTCGAAAAGTCCTCCCAAAGACTTTCCTGCAAAAAAGGCCAGATAGCTCAGTTGGTAGAGCAACGGACTGAAAATCCGTGTGTCGGTGGTTCAATTCCACCTCTGGCCACCNCANAATANTNANTNATATCANTATNTNATCCTAATNTANTTCCTCANTTTGAT
>NYYH01000014.1 GCA_002686705.1 Bacteroidota bacterium | reverse complement strand
AACCACATTCATTATCAGGTAATATTGAACATGGGGCTGATACACTTGAAGAGGCATTGAAAGGTAGAAGACTAGCTTATATTCCTTATCTACCACTTCATTTTGCACATCTTCCTCTACTAATTTCTGATCTCGTTTTCTAGGATTACCATAACCTCCACCTCCTCCAGCAACCTGTTTATAAATAGTGCCTTCCGGAATTCCTTCAATAATATCTTTGCTCATTGGGATAAGATTCTTTCCATCAGGGTAAGTAAGGGTAATGCTATTTAACACACTTCCTTTTCCTCCAAAAAGACCATAGTTAGATTCCACGTCGCCATCTCCAAACACAACCATTGTAGTATCTGTTCCACCCATTTTGATAATGGTTTCCACGCCAAGTCCGCCTCTCCATTTCCCAACCCCACCAGAACCTGACAAAAACTCATGCTTCAATATGATATTTGGAGTTTGTTGCTCATACATTTCATAATCCTGATCCAATAATCCGCCTGAAGCATCTATCATCCCAATATGATCGTACCCATCACATCCTTCCAGTGCACCTGATCCCCCTTTTAGTCCCATAAAGCATATATCAACATATTTCTCTCTTGTCCCGGGATGAACACCTGTAAATAAGGAACATAACAAATGATTCCATCCTGCAGTTACTCTTCCTGGCATGGCAGGTCCCAAAGCTTTAAATATTGAATCCGCAATTTGTGGACATAAATGATTCCCAAATGTTGTTGCTTTTGGATATGCAGCATTTAGAATAGTACCTTCGGGAACAATATAAGTTAATGGCACTATCATACCTTGGTTGTGTGGTATATTAGGATTAACTAACTGTAAAAAAGTTAAGGTAATAGCTGAACATGATGAAGTATAGGTTCCATTTACAAAACCGTTTGTTTGAGATGACGATTCAGAGAAATCGAAAATAATATCTTCATTATTAACCGTGATTTTTGTTTTAATTTCAAATTTAGAACCAAGATGTTTTCCATCATAGTAAACCATGCTACTTCCTTCATAAGTTCCGTTCGGAACAGAGGCAATTTCTGCTCTCATCATTTTTTCAGTACTTTTGAAAAGCTCAAGTTTGTGGGCAATATAACAGTCGATTCCATATTTTGAAACAAGAGCACTCAATCTTCTCTCTCCCAAACTACAAGCCCCTATTTGAGCTTTAATGTCTTCCTGAACCATTGTTAATCTGATATTAGCAAAAATCAAATTCCAAACATCCTCTCTTAGTTTTCCTTTTTCATATAGTTTAACAGCAGGGATACGTAAAGCCTCCTGCCAGACTTCTGTCGCGTTAGGATTGTATCCTCCCTGAACAGCCCCACCGATATCAGCCTGATGTCCTTTAGCTGCCGACCAGCCGATTAATGTTCCTTCACAAAAAATAGGTTTAAAGATTGCAACATCATTATTTTGATTGCCCATTGAAAATACATCATTGTGAATTATTACATCTCCTTCATAAATATCATCACAATACTGATCAATAATAACCTTACAAACAGGACCTAATGAAAAACTAAGAATCGGAAGGTTTTCTGTTTGTTCAAGCATATTTCCATCAGCATCATACAATCCGGTAACAAAATCTTTTGCTTCACATAAAATTGGAGAACGTGTGGTTTTTGTTAATGAAATACTCATTTCATCTGTTATGGCTTTAAACGCTCTTTGAAAGATGCTCAATAATATTTTATCAATTTTAATTAATGCCATATTGAACCTCCTTTTCTTGAATATGAGATTTAGACTTAAATCCGTCTGGCATTAATATACTATTATAAACAACAAATGTTCCTCCTATTCCTGTTTCACAGTTGTAACTTTCTCCAATAAAAACTGTTGTGTTAACTTGTTCGATAATCGCAGGGCCGTTAATCTTGAAATTACTTTTTAGTATATCTCCATTATAAACCGGCACCTCCTGCATTTCATCTTTTTCAGGAATATAAGCTAGTCTTCTACCTTTCAATGCCTCTTCAAGTGTATCAGCCCCATGTTCAATATTACCTGATAATGAATGTGGTTTTTCGGTGATGCCAATTGCCCTAAATCGAATATTGATGACTTCTAATTCTGTTCCTTCTTTTCTTAGTTCATACCCAAATTGGCGATTATGTTCTGTGTGAAAAGCATCTTTAATTGCCTCTAGGTTAAAATTATAAATGTCCTCAACAGAAACCTCCAGTGGAACTTCATGATATTGACCAACATATCTCAAATCCAAAGAGGGTATATATTGAATTTTATCTTCAGTGATCCCTTCAGCAATTAATGTTTTTATTGCTTCAGTTTTCATTTCATCAAACAAACTGAGAAATTTAGTTTTTTTGAGTCCTGAAAATTTTGTCATATAAGATCGAACATAATCATGTTTCAGATCGCCCAGAAGCATTCCGGCGGCACAAAAGATCGAAGCAACTCCCGGCACAACAAACATTGGTATTTCTAACTCACGACAAATCTCACCAGCATGAATAGAGCCAGCACCACCAGCACATATCATTAAAAATTCTCTTGGATCATAACCTCTTTCAACTGAAACCTGGCGTACTCCCTGAGCCATATTCATATTAATAACTCGGTACATTCCGGCTGCAGCCTTTTGAGCATTTACATCAAGTTGTTTTCCTAAAATTTTTTCTGTTTCATCTATTGTTTTTTCCTTGTTCAATACATATTTACCACCAGCAAAGAAATTAGGGTCTAAATATCCCAGTATCAAATCTGCATCGGTACAAGTAGGTTTATCTCCACCACGGTCATAAGAAATTGGTCCAGGTAAAGAGCCAGCACTTTTAGGTCCCATTTGTAATAACCCGCCATTGTCAACCCAGCCGATACTTCCTCCTCCAGCACCAATCGTAATGATATCAAGAGTTGGTAATCCAATATGATACCTGTCAATATCAGCTTCAGTACTTGTAACACATTGCTTATTTACTACTAACGAAGTATCAAAACTTGTACCTCCCATATCCATGGTAATGCAATTATCATATCCTAATAAATCGGCATAATATGCACCTGCGATTGGAGCTGCGGCAGGGCCTGAAAGGACTGTTACTGCAGCGATCTTTGTTGCAATCTCTGGAGTTACAACTCCTCCATTTGATTGCATGATCATTAGCTTTCCTTTGAAATTGAGTTTTTCAAGTTTAGCAATTAATGATGCTAAATAAGATCCANCAACAACACTTATATATGCATTTACAACAGTAGTGCTCACTCTTTCGTAAAACCTAACTGAAGGCAGTACTTCGTATGAAGCTGATATAAACGTCTTAGGTAACTTTTTTCTTAAATATTCAGTAGCTAGTTTTTCATTCTCTTTATTCAAATAAGAGTTCATAAAACAGATAGCAACTGCTTGTACTTCTTCCTCATTAATTTTTGTAATAATTTTATCTAATTCAGAATAGTTAAGACTACTCAAAATATTTCCTTCAGCATCTATTCTTTCATCAATTGTATATCTTAAATATCGTGGTACTAACGGTGTAACATTTTTATATCGGTTATTATATCTCTCCTCGCGTACACCTCTTCTCATTTCTAAAGCATCTCTGAATCCTTTAGTTGTAATTAGTGCTGTTTTGGCACCACCTAATGTTAATAATGCATTTGTAGCAACAGTAGTTCCATGAACAATAGTATCAATGTTGTCAATAAATTCTGTATCAGGTAAACTTAACTTATTGGCAATTTCCTTCAACCCAGAAATGAATCCTATGGAAGAATCTTCTGGCGTAGAAAGTGTTTTATGCATAATAGAATCACCATTATCCGCTACTAAAAAGAAGTCGGTAAAGGTTCCTCCTACATCGATGCCAATTTTATATTTCATCTATATTGTGAATACTCTAATATATACTCGTGCTAATATTTTTTTGTTAATTAAACTGTTTCAGAGCAATACATGCAGCACCAAATGCATTAATTAATTGCGGATTTGGTGGGATAGTTACCTGAATATTAAATTTCTCTTCAATAACATTTTTCAAAAAAGGGTGATATTCAGCTACTCCACCAATAAGAAAAACAGGCAATGAATTATCTGCTGGGATTTTCTGTATTCTGTTAGCAATCGATATATAAATACCTTTAGCTAAATCTTCATCAGAAGTATCATCGAAAATCCATTTCATTATTTCAGTTTTGGCAAAAACTGTACAAAAACTGTTTAATTCTTTATTAGACGTTGAATTAGCCGCAAGTTTGCTCATTTCGCTTACATTCAATTCTGCTCTTTCTGCAACTTCAGTTATGAATGCACCGGTACCTGCTGCACATTTACTATTCAAATAAAACTCGATGACCTTTCCATTACTACCACTTTTAAGTAATTTAAAGTCCTCTCCCCCTATGTCTATAATGGTTTTTTCTATTGGAGAAATTTGAGTTATACCTGCAGACGCGCAATATAGTTCGGTTTTAATAATATCGGCTGTTTTCAATAATTTTCTGCCATATCCTGTTGAACATGTATTAGATATATTATAGTCACTATATATCTTACTGATTATTTCATCTCTCCTGTTATTACGAGCCATGGTTCTAAAAATATCGCTATAAATAACTTCAAACTCAGAATTTATAACAACTAATTTTGTATACAACGACCCAATATCAACGCCTAAAAAAAACATTAGCTTGAGTTTTATTCTTTATCCAAAAAGGAATCTTTTGAATGGTTCTCTATTAAATTCTTATGAGTAATAGCTTTTACTAAATTGGTGAAAACTAAATTTATGGGAGTTTTTATATAGTGTTTTCTTCCATACTCAATAATTTTTCCATTCATGTAATCTATTTCGGTTTCTCGTTTATTCAAAAGGTCGACCGCTAAAGAAGGGAAGTGATTACCGGCATTTTTCAGATATCTAATACAAAGCTTTGCAAAATTCTTTTCAAATATAACATCTTCTACTTTAGCTACTTCCATGGCCTCCATAATGATTTGTTCAACTATTTCAAGTGTGTCAGGATTTGCCATCGCTTCTTTCATAGTGTGGGCCGATATTCCACATAAAGGACTTAAAGCCGCATTCAATATAGTTTTAATCCAAGCTTCTTCAGCAATTTTAAATGAATCAGCATTTTTTGTTTCAAGATCCTGGGACGATAATATATCAGCTACAAGCTCTGCCAAACCACAATTACTATCGTCGATAGAACCAATATAATTTGGGGGATTAAAAAATGTAACATTAACAACATTTGGAGCATTAAGGTTACCAGCGAAATTAACAATCATCCTTAAAATTTTGGAATCCTTAAAATGACTTTGATATTTCATCCTAATATCGATACCATTTTGAGCACAAAGAAGGTGTAGGTCTTGATGGTCAGCTGCCTCAATTTGATCTAGTACCGCATCAACATGATAAGCTTTAACCGAACTAATCAACAAATCAAACTTATGTTCCATTAATTCGGGTATTGATGAATATATATGTTTGAAATAGGCATTTTTGTTTATTTTCCCAACAAGTTCAATTCCTTCTTTTCTAATTAAATTTATTTTTCTTTTATCTATATCACAAATAGCAACTTCACATCCGGCAAGTTTAAAATGAACAGCCAAAATCATACCTACAGGGCCCATCCCAACTATTCCTACTTTAAAAATTTCTTTTTTCATAGTTATTTATTTTGGTTTTATGAGGATATCTGTTCCAAGAAGGTTTCAATTTTAATTGTTGATTGTTCTTCTGAAAAGAATCTTAAATCGCATAAATCACCTTCAATAACAAGAGTTTCTACTCCTGTTTCTTCTTTAAGTCTAGCAGGCATTCCAAATCTTGAATTAGAATTATTGAAACATGTTTTAGCTTCGTGAAAAATTATACCATCTAGCCTAAAATCCTGAATCATTTTTTTAAGTACTGCTTCTTTTGCTTCTTCACTTCGGTTTATAAAAATTGTAGTATATGCAAGTGCTGAAGATTCGAAGGGATTTCTTTCATCGAAATCGTCAAAAACCCAACTATTACAATATGTAGAGGCCACAACTGCGGCATTCTGTTCTAAAAATAGATTCGATAAGGACCTAAGTTTTCCCCATATAGGCATTCCTTCCCAATAAATACGACATTTTTCCTTTTCTAAGAACCCAATACCTTTATCCATATTTCCTTTTAATTCTTCTAAAAGTACATCATAATAGTTTTTAGCAGTTTGAGTGCCTCTTAAAACGACAATTGGTCCCATATGAATAGTAGCATCAAAAAAACTAATAGGGGAAGGTGTTACACTTGCAGTCCATAATACTTCTTTCCAAAGATCAGTAGCTTCTTTACTTAATCTTATGGTTTCTTTAAATTTGTCAATATCAAACTTGTTCCCACTAACTTGTTCACAAATAGGAATCATAGCTTTAAACTGAGATGCAACATCATTAATATCTTCCTTCGATACTTCGTTAACATGTCGAGGGGATGTAATTCCAAATACCGGACAATTAAACTCTCTTGCGAAATATGTAAACCAGTCTTGAACTTCTCTACATTGATTTGTATTATAAACGATCAAATCCGGTTTAGGTGGTCCATTCAGGTCATAATGTTCTAAAAGCGGTGTCTGTTGTTTCAGATAAGATCCAACATCAGCTGTTAAATAGGAACAAATTTCACTTGAATATCCAAGCTTTGCAGCTTCAGGGATGAAATCCCCTGCTGTACGGGTAGCTCCCAATAAGGCACCATGATTTTCTGGAAAATGAACTTCGAAATCAAAAGAACGTAATAATTCCGCAGGACCTACACTTGTACACCATGCAATTTTTTTCTTACTGTCCTTCATCCCACGAAAATAATTTCCCATTATTTCCTTCATTAATTTTGTTGTCTCAATTTTATACATGTCTGATTATTTCATTAAATTTTGATTCTAGCATCAACAACAAATACACTGTCTTCAAATGCCATTATGGGATTTAAGTCCATTTCTTTAATTAAGGCAAAATCTGTAACTAATTGTGACAAACGTTGTATTATTTCAATAACACCTTTTTTGTATATCCCTTTTTCTCCCCTCACTCCATCTAACAATTTATTAGCATTGATAGATGTAAGCATTTCATTTGCTTCAAGCTCTGTTACAGGTGCTATTTTGAATACAACATCTTTAAGTACTTCCACATAGATGCCTCCAATTCCAAACATAATTAGATGTCCCAAATCACGTTCAGCGCTAACACCTGTTATAAGTTCTCTTCCACCTGGAAGAAATTTCTGCACGAAGAATTTTAAATCTTTAGCATCAAATTTCCTTTCCATGTCCTTTACTACTGTTTGTACTTCATTAGCATTTTTAAGATTTATGGCTACCCCTCCCATATCACTTTTATGCACTAAAGATTCTGCATCTGCCTTAATTACAACAGGAAATCCAATTTCTATAGCTACTTTTTCTGCTTCACTTGCATTCTCAACTACCTGCCAATCAGCAACTGGGATTCCATAAGCATCCAGCAAATTATATACTTGTGTGGCTGATAGAATTTCTCGTTCAGTATCTTTGGCTTCCTGAATAATACTTGCTGCTATAGCTTTATCAACATCAGGAAAGGTACGAGCTACACCAATATTTCGAGATTTCAGTAAACTATACTTATATAGTGCACCAAGAGCTTTTGCGGCTGTAGTTGGAAAACTATAACAAGGAACTCCACCGTCCTTTAGTATTTTAGAAGTTTTTTGATACTTTTCCATACTCATATTGGTCATGAAGTTACATACAATAGGTTTCTTTTTCAAATTGTTGACTTCAACAATTTGCCTCACTACCTCATCACAATCAACAAAAGGAGCAGTAACAAAATTTATATATATACAGTCAATGCCATCTTCATCCATTAGTACATCCATTGCGCTTCTGTATTCCTTTCCACCTGCAGTTGCAACCACATCAATAGGATTTTCAATAGCTGCTTCTGGGAACATAGTTTCTTTCAATCTGCTAAGTGCTTTTTCAGAAAGCTTTGGGATTTCCAGTCCGGCACTTACTAGCTCATCAGTAGCAATTACCGCAGGACCCCCTGTATTGGTAATAATACCAACTTTATTTCCCTTCGGAATAGGTTGGGTAGCGAAAGCCATTGCTGATTGACACATCTCTTCTTCATTATGAAATGATATGGCTCCTATTTTTTCAAAAATGAGCTCTGTTGCAATATCAACTCCTGCAAGTGAGCCAGTATGAGACGCTGCTGCTTTTGCCCCTTCCTCAGTCCTGCCAGCTTTCATGGCAAGTATTGGCTTCTTCTTTGCAACTATTTTTGCCACTTCCAAGAATTCCTTCGGGTTTGAAAAACCTTCGGTATATAAAATTATTGCTTTCGATTTATCGTCTTCTCCATAATAACTTACTACTTCCGAAATTGATACATCACATGCATTTCCATTGGAAGCATACATTCGCATTCCTATTTCTAAATCAAAAAGACTTTGCATGATTAATGCCCCAACACCTCCGCTTAAGGCTACAATTGAGATATGACCAGGCTTCGGAAAGGTAAATGTAAAATCACAATATGCTTTATAATCCGGGTCGGTATTAATGATTCCCTGACAATTTGGCCCAAAAATTCTTATTCCATACTCCTTAGCATTATCAAGGAATGCTTGTTGAAGAGCAGCTCCTTCTTCACCCATTTCACTAAAACCTGCAGAGTTTATTATAACTGATTTAATCCCCTTCTTACCACAATCCTCTATTATTTGAGGCACAAATCTACTTGGGATAATCACATGTGCCAGATCAATATCTCCAGGTACATCAAAAATTGAGGGATAGGCTTTAAGACCTCTTACTTCAGGTGCTTTAGGATTAATAGGATAAATAGCACCTTTGAAATCATAATGGAGTAGATTTTTAATGATCACATTTCCAATAGATAGTTCCTTAGTTGATGCTCCAATAATAGCAATAGATTTAGGTTTAAAAAGTGAGTCCAATTCATGAGTCATTGATATACCCTTATCCATTTCGTTTTTCATTTTTGCTTTTTCTTAATAATTAGTATTAAATCAATTACGCAAGTGCTACACCTTTTACTTTTAATTTATTATATCTGAATCCTCCCCAAATAGCAGCACCTAAAGCACCTGCGTAGATGGAATCAGCATGAGCTACTATTTTTTGGGGATCAATATTTGCTTTTTGTGCTAATTCTTTAACCGTTTCAACCATACCTATATTGGCTGCCATGCCCCCGGTTAATACAATTGTACCATTAGCCTTTAATGTTGTTAAAAGTTTAATGACCCTGTTTGCCACAGAAATATGAATTCCTTTAACAATATCAGGTGTTGAAACTCCTCTTGATACCATATTAATGACATCAGTTTCCGCAAGTACAGCACAAATTCCTGAAGGGGTTTCAGGATCTTTTGATTTTAGAGAGATCTCGCCAACTTCGCTAATTGCAAGTCCTAAGTATCTTGATATATTTTCAATAAATTGCCCAGAGCCACTTGCACATTGTCCTGTCATTTTATAATCGAGCACTCTGCCTATGTTATCAATTTTAATTGCTTTAACATACAGAGCTCCCATATCAACAACATAATTAGCTTGTGGGAACAAAAACGTTGCTCCTCGTGCATGGGTTGTCATGCTATAAAAATGTCCTGTTTTTTTAGTAACCATTTCACCCTCTCCGGTAGATGCGATATAAGCAATGTCGTCATAACGAAGCTTGTTTTTTTCGAGAAGATAATCAATTGAATCTTCTGCTACAAGAGCGGGATTTCTCTTTCTGATTTTATCAATATGCTTATCTAAAACTCGTATTTTATCCGAATAATCTATTAGTACGGTTTTGATATAACTACTTCCTACATCAATTCCAATTGTAAAAATTCTTTCGTCCATTTTTTGTAGAAATTTATTTAGTTCTTTTTTAAAGATGCTCTTCTGGCAAACATTGCGCCTCCCAATGCCCCCATAAAAATTGAATCTGATCCAATATTAATTTTAATGTCTTTTCCATAACTATCGTGAACCATTTGCCCTACATATTTTAATACTGCCTGATTTCGAGCAACGCCTCCGGTGAATGTAAATTCATTTTTTACTCCGCCCGAACGAGCTATTAATGACATAGCCCTCATAACTATTGATTTATGAAGTCCGGCTAGAATATTAGATCGTTTTTCTCCAACATTAAGTAATTCCCTAACTTCTGCTCCAGCAAAAACAGTACAAGTTGAACAAATGGTTACTTCCTTTTCAGCTTCAAGAGCTTCCGGACCAAGCTCGTTTAGAGATATACTGAATTCATCAGCAATATATCCCAAATACCTTCCACAGCCAGCAGCGCATCGGTCATTCATGTTAAAGCTGGTAACGAGTCCATATTTATCTACCTGAATAGCCTTAGTATCTTGTCCGCCAATGTCTAATACTGTTCGGGTGTAAGGAAATATTGCATGTGCTCCAAACGCATGACACAAAATCTCCGATTTTATAGAATCCTCAGGAAAAGGTAACAAAGCTCGTCCATAACCAGTTCCAACCATGTTTGCTATATTAAATTCAAAATCTGAAATATAATCAATATGTTTTTTTAAGGAATAGGATCCTTTTTTATAATTTCCAGTTAGTATATTAAACTCAGCATCGAAATGGCCACTTACCTTTTTAGGTGATTTTTCCGAACGACCTTTATGAATTTCTTTTAGCAAATCCATGGCGCTATAGATCAAATCTTTAAAATCGTATTCTACCATTTCATTTTCGACAGGTGTAATACTTTTGTCATATGTCAACATCATTGGTTCAAAAAGTTCTTTCTCTATTTTCTCAATCTCTTCATTATACTTTTCGCTCATTATATCTCGAAAAAATTGGTTTGAGGTTGCCAGGTCACCATCGATAAATTCAGATTTTAATTTAGGACTTATTTCATTAAAGATATTATCAATATGCTTAATTATTTTGTCTTTAACTTCATCTGAAAACGATTGTTTTGCCGTTTCTAATAATGCCGAATAAAATATATCACTTCTTTTTTTAAACTGTAAGTATTGAAAAGCGGCTTCTATTTCATCAACATATTTTTTAAATTTTGGATTCTGATTAATCTCACCTTCTAGCTGCTTTTTTAACAAATGAAATCTAGCATTAAATATTGCTTCTAATTTGGCAATCTCAACAGCTACACGATAATTTGCTCTGGTGTTTGTAATTCCCCTTCCAATTATTTCGTCTTTCTCGTTTATAATAATGGCTTTAGAGGTTGTCGATCCTAAATCTACGCCTAAATAAAATCTTTTCACTGAAATTCTTTTTTGTTTAACAAATAGTATTCAATTGCAGTAACTGCTAATAAACATTCAACTTTCTCTGTTCCAGCATCTGGAAAAAAGATTCAAGTCTGTTTTTAATATTTGAATATGAAAAATATCTCGGGTCTACCAAATCTGATTCAATAAATCCAACAGGTACTCCTAGTCTGTCTTCAAGAGTTCTCATAATTAGTAACTGCCCAGCAGAAAATGAATTGCAGCTCTTTATTGAATTTACTAAGAAGCCGTCTGCTTTATAATCTTTGATTTCCTGAGAAAGCATGTCAACTCTTTGTTGAAGGTTCATGTTAGTATAGCATCCCATACAATATTCAGATAAACTCTCTAACAACCTATTGGGATCATGCCTGAACCCATTTTTATAAACCCCTCCTACTCTTGTATATGAAGACGATACTATTACAGTTCCCATATCATAAAACAGTTTCCAAAACTCTCTGAAACTTGTCCAGTTAGGAGGGCCTTCAACAACCAGTCTGAATTTTTCTTCTTCCATTTCTCCTTCAGGTGTTACTGGTCCTAAACCAAGACGAACACGTTCCAGAATTTCACTGTAGAGTTCTTTGTAATATTCTGTTGCTTCTGGTGTCCCTCTAAAACCAATATTTATTGGACCGATATAATAAACTCCAGCGAAATAAGCATCGATAGGTGATGGAACATTTTTGGTTGTGCTAAATATTTTAACGATTAAATCTTCAGTATCGGCAGAATGCTGTAATATGGTTTTAAGTTTATCAGGGTCATACTTTTTGCCTGAAACCTGTTCCATTTTTGGTATCACATCATTCTTAAGTTGCCGCACCATATATTCAGTCATTTCGGGAGTTATTTCTCCGTTTTCCTGATATGGTGTATGAATTAAGGCAACTGGAACCCCAGGATAAAGCCTCTCAAGGTTTTCGAACCATTTGAGGAAAGTAAAACAGCCCGTGTAGCTTAATAGCAACAAATCGGGATCAGGTATTTTCTCGCCAGTAGGACCGATATTTCCTTTAAGCATCATTCCTACATCACACTTTACATAAGTACAAACATCTTCCGAATGACCCCATTTCTCAGCTTCCTTTATATATTCATCTGATTTTTTCCTCATGCCAGATTGCAAAGCATTAATCTCAGGATAAACTGGAAGCATATCGAATGAACGAATTAGTTCAGACAGATTTCCTGGCACGAATGTGTAAACAACTTTTTTACCACTTTGTTTTGCGTTACCTAATTCTTTAAATAATCCCCCAATCATTTCCTTTTGAAGAATCATACTTTTTTCTTTCTCTACTTTTCCCGACATATTTATTATTTATTCAATTTCTTATTTAATTCTATCTAAAAAAATGCATTTCTAAAAAGGGAATATATGCTATGCTTCCCATAGTTTGATTGAATCGGAGAAGGCTCCGACTTGTTCCTTTATTACTTTAAACTGTCCAATATTTTCGTGGTATTGAAAATTTATATATCTGATATTCTCTTTTTCACATTCAATGTTATATAATGGATTATCTAGCAATGCTGGATCGCAAAAACTTGGTGCAGCAAAAATAACTCCATCAGCATCTCTCATTTTTACAAGGTTTATAAGTCTTGCGCCTTTATGGTTATCAACATCATAAACAGATGACGAAAATGTACTACTATTTATATATGCCTCGGCAAGAGCCTCTAATGGATTATTGGATTGATCATCAACATCACCCTGTATCCAACGCGATCCTTGCATAAAATCGTCGTCGAGGATATAACATCCAGCCATTTCAATAGTTTTTATTAAAGAAACCGGAGGTTGCTCACAAAATGAACCTGATACAACAACTTTAATTTTATCCAACTGCTGACCAATGTCCTTCCTTATCTCAACAAGAACCTCTTCAAGGATTTTGTTATGTTCCTCAACCGGAATAACCATTCCAGCTCTAACAATGTGGTACGTATCGACAGCTGACAATCTCCACGGAAAAGATTGTCTAATATTATATATTTCTTCGATTAGTTGCCTGTTTTTATTAAACAATGTAATAGAATTATTCAGCGCCTCGGTTGTTAATTCAACTCCGTTAATTTCTTTAATTTTAGAGAGGACTGAATTCATTTCAGTAATATAAAATTCTCCTCCTATTTCAGAATTAAAATCCTGAGGAAAATCCATATATTTTGCGAATTTTCCAATATTGGATAACTGAAACATCCCTGATAAATTGCGAATAACATCACAAATTGATGGAAAAACAAAACCGTCAAATTTTTCGAAATGACCTGATAATGCCATTTCAATAATCCCACGTGGAATATGACATATGTATGATTGGTAATATGCATCACCAACTATAATTTGTTTTCTGTCACCGCCGCCCATAATTCCAACAGCAAGCCCTTCAACAGCATGAATGATTTCTCTGGGGAAATAAATTGGCATATAGCCTATCAGGACTCTATTTTCCTTCTCTGATTTCCATTTTTTTGCTGCATTAAAATTTAAATCAAATGCAAGACTTTCGCATTTATTCGTAAGTTCCTTTAATTTTGACATCTCAAGATATAAACTGTGTTATTTTGAAAAAATTTATGCTAAAATATAGCTTTTTTTTTATTATGCGCATTGGCATTCTTTCTTAAAGAATAAAGCCAATTATAATTTTCCTAGAATAAGTACCATCAACTTGATAAGATGATGATGAATAAAAAAATTCAGTTGTTCCTGGAACTGTTGTAGGTAATAGAAAACGGATAGAATAATATAATGATGAATTTTAAGATTCTCGTTTTATTATCATCGCGGTACTAACACCGCCTCCGCCACATATGCCAGCCACACAATAAGTTTTTTCCAGGCGCTTTAATGCATGATACCCTGTTACAAGTATACGAGCACCACTAATTCCAGTTGGATGTCCTAATGCAATAGCTCCTCCATGAACATTAAGTTTTGTAGGATCCCAATTTAACTCGTGTTCATTTGCAAGTACTTGGATAGCAAAAGCTTCATTTACCTCTATCAGATCCATTTGGTCTAATGTCATTCCTGCTTTTTCTAAAGCAGCAGGTATAGAAAGAGCAGGACCTTCACCCATGGTGGAGGGATCAACTGCTACTTGTGCATAGGAAACTATAGAGAATAATGGCTTAACGCCCAGCTGTTCAGCCATTTTCCTGGTTGTAAATACAATAGCCGTTGCACCATCACTTAACCCACAAGCATTCGCTGCTGTAACCGTCCCGTCTTTTCGAAAAGCTGGCCTCATCTTAGCCATCTTCTCTTTATTTATCTCATGTCGGATTGTTTCATCCTTGTCAAAAATTATTGCTGGTGTTCTCCTGGTTGCCGGAATTTCAACCGGAACAATTTCTTCATCAAACCATCCATTTTTCTGTGCTTCATAAGCTTTTAGATGACTGCCAACAGCAAATTCATCCTGTTTCTCTCTGGAAATTTTATATTTATCATAAAGATTTTCTGCAGTATCACCCATTCCCTGACCGATCAATGGGTCAATACTGTCGCTCCAGCCATCTTCAATAACTTTATTTCCCATTTTAAATCCTTCCCACCTAGCGCCTTTTAACAAATATGGGATTGAGCTCATACTATCAAATCCTCCAACCATAACAATATCAGCCTCACCAAGTCTGAGAGATTGAGAAGCCAAAGCTACAGCTCTCATACCAGAAGGACAAGCCATATTCAAAGTAATTACAGGAGCTGATAAAGAAACTCCACCTTTTACAGAAGCTGTTCTTGCAGGATTAGGTCCATTTCCCGCCTGACGGCAGCTTCCCAAAATAACATCATCTACCTGTTCACCGGTAATGGATGCCCTCTTTAACGCCTCTTTTATTACTACTGCTCCAAGATCATAAGCTGGAATATCTTTGAGTGTTCCGCCAAATTTTCCCATTGCTGTCCTACATGCCGATATGGCTACTATATCATTTAACTCCATGGTTTATATCGTTTTTGAAATGAATATTATTAAATATATTGACCTCCGTCTACTTTTATGCATTCACCGGTTATATGGCGAGACAGATCAGAGGATAGGAATGCTGTGACATTTGCTACTTCTTCGGGCTGTCCGATCCTATTAATCACAATATCTGCAATTGCTGCTGTACGCACACTTTCATCCGCATTTTTCATCATGTCGGTTTCAATAAGTCCCGGAGCAATCGCGTTGACATTTATACCATATTTTCCTAACTCTCTGGCAACAGTTTTCGTTAGCCCAATAATTCCAGCTTTTGATGCAGTATAATTAGACTGGCCAAATTTTCCCCGCATTCCATTGATAGATGTAATGTTGACAATTTTTCCTGATTTTTGCTCCCTGAAGATTGGTGATACCGCACGAATATAATTAAAGTACCCTTTAAGGTTAATGTTTATTACGCTATCCCATTGCTCTTCTGACATTTTCCATATCACTCCATCCCAGTTAATTCCAGCATTATTTACAAGAATATCGATTCCTCCAAATTCATTTGTAGCAGTTTCAATCATTCTTGCTGCATCTTCATAGTTAGAAATATCAGCCTGTACTAAAAGGCCCTTCACTCCCATGGCATTAATCTGGTTAATTACTTCTTCAGCCTCTTCTTTATGTTTTCTATAGTTTATTGCGACATTAGCCCCACATTCAGCCAGTTTTAGGGCGATGGCTGCACCAATTCCCAAGCTGCCACCAGTTACAATTGCTGACTTGCCTTCCAAATTCATGCTGATATTAGCGTAATTTCTCTTTTCCATTGGTTCTATTTTTTAATATTAATTTTTATGGTCTGGTATTGAATTTTCTGTCTTAGAGCGAATTGCTTTTAGTACTTTTTCAGGAGTGATAGGTAATTCAAATATTTGAACCCCGATGGCGTTGGCAATAGCATTTGCTATAGCTCCAAGGATTGGTAACGTTGCTCCTTCACCAATTTCTTTAGCACCAAAAGGTCCTTCGGGCTCATAACTATCAACAATTGTAGAGTTTATTTCTGGCATATCAGCCGATGTGGCAATAAGATAATTGTGAAGATCTGCATTCAACATTTTTCCATGTTTATCGAATACCTCATTCTCAAAAAGAACTTCACTCATACCCATTACAACGGCTCCTTCAGCTTGACCTTCTGCTGCCATCGGATTTATTGCAGTTCCACAGTCGTGAGCATCCCAAAAATTAAGAACTTTAACTTTGCCTGTGTCCATGTCAACATCGACTTCGCAAACAGTTGCTGAAAATGAATATGCCGGAGATGTACCTACAGCGGCTCCTTTATATTTACCGCCAAGGCCTTTAGGAGGAGAGTAATGCCCTTTTCCTACAAGTGGACCTTTATTAGAAAAATGTGCAAATCCAGCATCTTCCCATGGTATTGATATCTTCGGATTATCTTTCACGTAAATTTTATTCTCCTTAGCCTCCAAAAGACTTTCGTCTACTTTTAGAATCTCGGATGCGGCTTTGAGTATTTGTTTTTTAATTTCCTCACCGGCCATTTTACATGCATTTCCACCCATTAAAGTCACGCGGCTTGAATATGCACCAAAGCCAATTGGAGTAAGGTCGCTATCAGCTGATACAACACTAATCCTGTCAAATGTTATTCCCATTGCCTCACATGCCGCCATAGCAAGAACTGTATCCGAACCTTGGCCAATATCAGCATCACCGATGAATAGAACCGCTTTGGAACCATCTTCCAAAATTTTAATGATTGCATTGGAATGAGGAAATTGGGATCTATATATCGGATACCCAGCCCCTGAGACAAATCCGCCACAACCAATTCCAATGCCTCTGCCTTTGGGAAGGGTTCCCCTCTTTTTATCCCAATCTGATTTTTTCTTTACATCTTCAATACACGCAGTAAATTCACACGAATGGATATCAAGATCATTGCAAGTATGATATTCTGGTTCCATTGCATTTTTCAGTCGTATGTCGATTGGGTCCATGCCTATATCATTCGCGATCATCGACAACAACGATTCAAATGCAAATCTGGGGTGAGGACATCCATGGCCCCTAAAAGCACCACAAGGTGGGAGGTTAGTATTTACCCTGTATCCGTCGTATTTGTAGTTATCAAATTTATAAAGAGTAGTAAGCATTGAACCGGCATAATAAGCAGACACAATTCCAAAACTTGAATAAGCACCACCTTCAAGAACCGCTTTTTGCTTAACAGCAGTAATTGTCCCGTCATTTTTCACGCCTATCTTCATGTTGATATATTGCTTGTGCCTTCCTCTACCGAAAAGATACATTTCTTCCCGGGTAAATCTCATCTTTACAGGGCATCCTGTTTCTTTGGCAAGAAAACATGACATGACTTCAATGGTTGTGGTTGCTGCCTTTGCACCAAAACCTCCTCCACAATGTGTCATGATAACCCTTATATCGCCTAAAGGCAGGCTTAATATTCTTGAAAGTTGATGATGTACATAATGAACCACCTGAGTTGATGTATGTAACGTAACTCTCCCATGGTTATCCCACTCAGCAATAGAGCAATGTGGTTCCATTGGATTTTGATATGTTCTATTACCAACGAAACGTTCTTCCCGAATGTGATCAGCATCAGCGAACCCTTTGTCAATATCACCAAAATGATGATCTATACGAGTATTGATATTGTTTTCATATTTGTCATCAAAAAGCCTTGGTGCACCATCCTTCATTGCTTCCATCGGATCAAATACTGCCGGAAGTTCCTCATATTCCACTTTGATCAGTTCTAAAGCCTTGTAACATGTTTCTTCATCCACAGCAGCAACAGCCGCTACAACATCACCCACAAATCTTACCTTATTTTTAGCCAACACATTTTCATCATAACGTGGAGGGGAGGTTCCCCACATAACATCCGGGACATCATCACCTGTCATTATCGCCTTTACACCAGGTAGCTCTAAAGCTTGTTTAGTGTCTATTGATTTAATCTTAGCGTGAGGAACAGGACTTAGAAGTAATTTCCCATATAACATATTATTAAGGGTAATATCATCTGTGTAAAGTGCTTTACCTGTTGCTTTATCAGGGGCATCAATCTTGGGAAGACGCTTTCCAACAACTGACAAATCCAGTGCTGATTTTTGAGGTTGAAATTCTATTTTCTTCTGTTCCTCACCATTCATGTATGCTTTAGCGGACTCAACAGCTTCTATTATTTTAGTATATCCGGTACATCGACACAAATTGCCACTTAAGGCTTTTTTTATCTCCTCTTCTGAAGGGTTGGGATTTTCATCCAGAACAGCTTTTACCTGCATTATCATCCCGGGAGTACAATATCCACATTGAATAGCTCCTTTTTCAACAAAAGCCTGTTGTATTGGATGAAGTTTCTTCCTGCCTGACAGACCTTCAATTGTTTCTATCTTTTTACCATCAGCCTCAAGAGCCAGTATAAGACATGAATTTACTGACTTTCCGTCAAGAATTACAGTACATGCTCCACAATCTCCAAGTCCACACCCCTTTTTAGTACCAGTAAGTCGTAGATCATCTCTTAGTACATCGAGTAGTGTTGCACCAGATCTGACTGCTACCTCCCGATCATCCCCGTTTACATTTATATTTATTATGTGCTTCATTTATCTTCATGATTTAATTGCGCCAGATCTATAGCCTTAACAATTGCTCTGCGAGTAAGAACTTTTATTAGATCTCTCCTGTAATTTGCACCACCCCTGATATCATCGATAGGAATTGCATCTTCTGCAGCTGCATTTCCAGCTTGCATTAGAATTTGTGAGTCTTCTGAAAGAAGTGAAATGTCTTTACCTACTATATGGTCGATTGATCTATTACTTATTTTTGGTGTTGGTGCAACTGCACCAATAACTATGCATGCATCATCACACACTCCTTCATGTAATTTTACCATCACAGCTACCGAAGCAACGGATACAGCTGCAGCTTCTCTTAGTCCGAATTTTTCAAAATATACTCTAGTGTATGGCTCAGGATGAGGAACAAAAATCCTCGTTACAAGTTCTCCCTTTTTTATTGTGGTTTTCCGGTGAAAAACAAAAAAATCTATTAGTGGTACAGTTCGTGTTTCAACAGAACTTGCAAGTTCCACACTGGCATTGAGAGTTAATAAAACCGGACCCAAGTCACAACAGGAAGCTGCCGTGCAAATGTTCCCACCGATTGTTCCTTTATTTCGAACCTGATCACAGCCTATTTTTGAAGCAGCCTGAGCTATAGCAGGTAATTTGTTTATTATTATTGTTGATGATATCAGCTCATTATGAGTTAATCCCGCTCCAAGGAAAATGCCTTCAGGAACTTCGCTGATGATTTTTAACTCTTCAATATCAGTGAGCGAGATAATATCTTCATGATGTCTGAGTCCTTGTTTAATTTCAACCAACAAATCTGTTCCACCAGCAATAGGTGCTCCATCATCGCTGTTCTCAAGCAATGTAGTCGCTTCTTTTATTGATTTGGGTCTGAAATAATTAAAATCTGAAATATACATTATGTTATCTGTAGTTTTTTTCTAGCTATTATGGGTTATGTTATACAAAGGCATTCTCTCCAGTAATATCAAAACCGGTAATCAGAAGATGTATGTCATGGGATCCTTCATAAGTAATAACGGATTCCAGGTTCATCATATGCCTCATCATTGGGAAGTCACCGGTAATTCCCATTGCTCCAAGAATTTGACGCGAATCTCTGGCTATCTTTAGGGCAATTTCAACATTATTTCTTTTTGTCATCGAGATTTGTGCCGGTGTTGCCTTATCATCATTTCTCAAAGTTCCAAGACGCCATGCAAGAAGTTGAGCTTTAGTAATTTCGGTTAATATTTCAGCCAGTTTTTTCTGAGTTAACTGAAACCCGGCAATTGGTTTGTTAAACTGTTTTCTTTCAAGTGAGTATCTTAATGCGGTATCATAGCAATCGCATGCAGCACCAATAACTCCCCAGGCAATACCGTATCGGGCAGAGTTAAGACACATTAATGGCCCCTTTAATCCTTCAACTCCTGGTAATAGATTTTCCTTAGGAACTTTCACATTGTCGAATACTAATTCACCTGTAACTGAGGCTCTCAAAGACCATTTCCTTAAAGTTTCAGGCGCAGTAAATCCGGGCATTCCCTTTTCAACCAACAATCCTCTAACTACCTTGTTCTCATCTTTGGCCCAAACCACACTAACATCAGCATTTGTGGCGTTTGTAATCCACATTTTTGCACCATTTAATAAGTAATGGTCTCCTTTATCTTCAATTCTCGTTTTCATACTTCCAGGATCAGACCCATGATCAGGTTCTGTTAGACCAAATGCACCAATCATTTCTCCACTAGCTAACGCAGGCAAGTATTTTAGTTTTTGCTCTTCACTCCCAAATTTGAAAATAGGATACATTACAAGTGACGACTGTACCGATGCTGCAGACCGGATTGCGGAGTCTCCTCTTTCAAGTTCCTGCATAATCAGACCATATGAAATTTGATCTAATCCGGCACCCCCGTATTTCTCAGGAATGTATGGTCCAAATGCTCCTATTTCTCCAAGTTCTTTCATTAGGTGAATAGGAAATTCGTGTTTTTGACAGGCTTCGTCAATTATTGGTATTACACGTCTGTTTACCCAATCTCTGACAGAATCTCTAATTAATTTATGTTCATCGCTTAGTATATCATCGATACAAAAATAGTCGGGATGATTATATTGACTGGTTGTCATATGCAAGTGTTTTTGTCATTATTATGAATTTATCAAATCAATTCGTATAAATGTTCTGATAAATATTTTTCACATTATATCTTTGAACCGTGATCAAATAAGTCAATCGAAATTATTTTGACTTTTTTGGGGTGCCGATATCATAAAATAGTACATTAAGTACTTATGATAAAACTTAAAACACTGTGTACAAATAGTACATTTAATGTTTAACCCTTATGCTCTTACCACTTAGTTTAATGTTCAAATCAAATAAACAAAAGTGGTGGTTTTAGCGGCGATGAAAATACAAAAATAAAATAATACACTATGTTGTTTTGCAAGAATTTCTTTAACTCATTACAATTTTAACATATATGAAATAAGTCAACTTAAAAACCTGGACTTAATAGTGGATTGTATTTCAATAACTTGTCAGAATAAATAAATATTATCAACAGCGAGAAATTCATAATCAAATAAAACATATTAAACTGACAGATTAAATTACTCAAAAGGAAGAAATCAGAAATACCAAATTCTTGATTTTTATTACAACATTAATTATTTGACATATAGTTTTTCAGAGCCGCAGAAAAGTTGAGTAAGTTAAAGGGTTACATTAAGTTTTACAATTATTATATATTTACATATCATTTTACGTACTAATTTAAAAATCATCTCATGAAAATAAAAATTATACTATACCTTATAGCTTATTTGGTAGTTATGGGGTGCGACAGAGGTTCAACAGGAGCGGATGGTGAATCTCCGCCTCTAGACATAACTGATACACTTGTAGTACAGGACTCAATTGTCTTGGGGCTGATGTACGAGTTTGAAGTTGAAGACCCCTATGCAAAAGAACGTCAACTTATTGACCTTGCAATCAATGAGATTAATGCGGCCGGTGGTGTCAACGGTTATCCATTGACTTATACAATCAGAAATACCTATGTGGCGGAGGACGCTCCTGCAGCAGCCGAAGATCTGTACAATTACGGGGTTAAATTCATTATCGGGGCAGGGTGGTCAAGCCGTACAATAAATATTGCTGATTCGTTTGCGGTTGATCATAATATGCTTATGGTTTCGTATTCTGCAACAAGTCCGTTAATTGCTGATTTGGATGATAATAATCTGGTATGGCGTGGTTGCCCGTCAGATAATTTTCAATTGACAGTTCTGGCTGATTGGCTTCTGGATGCAAAAGGAATTACAACTGCTGCTGCAATTTATAGAGGCGATGCATTTGGAATTGGAGCTGCCGGAGCATTTGTAACTGCATTTGAAGCCGGAGGGGGTTCAGTTGTTTCGTCAGTTGCATATCCTACTGAAGAAGGTGGAGAAGAAATCACGTTTAATACTTTTGACTTTTCACCGTACCTTGATTCAGTACTTACTCAGCAACCGGAGGTGGTTGTATATATTTCATATATTGAAGAAGAGATAAAACTACTGTCTGACCTTACTAAAAATGAATTATTTGAGGCTAATCCGTCAATGCTGGTTGGGATTGAGGGGCTGGATGTTGAGGAACTTAAAAATAACATCGCAGATACCACAATTTTTGAACATATATGGAGTATCGGATTTCTGATTGATTCTACAACAAGCTCATATCAGGATTTCAGTACAGCCTATACCGCTCTCTATTCAGAAGGTATTAGTATCAGTAATTATACAGGTAACTATAATGTCATATTATATGATAATGTCTATTTGCTTGCATTGGCAATTGAAAAGGCTGCAGTGAATGATACTATCCCCATTACAGCCCGGATGGTTGCAGAACAGATGAAGGCGATCTCTGGTGGTGTTGCAAATGCAGTAAAAATATACCCTGGAGAATGGGCTAAAGCAGACAGTGTATTGGCTGCAGGAGGGAGTGTTGACTATGATGGAGTATCGGGAGCAATAGAGTTTGATGATAATGGTGATATAGGGAGTGCAACATTCGGTATCTATTACATGAAAAATCCTGCCGGAGCACTTGAGCCGGATACGGTTATATCTTTTTCAACACGGTAGAATAACGGGGTTATGAACAGATACAACAGCTGAGAGTCGTGGAACAGGTTATGGGTAAATTGTGTACTCATTTTTAGTTCGTTGTAATGTGTCTGGAATCATATGCACAGGCTCCGGCAATAATATTATGCAATAGTACTAATATCTATTATTTTTGATATCAAAGAAATACAATAAAAAAGGGGGGAAATTATGTTACTAATTAAACAACTCATTTCATGGGGATTACAATATCTGCTCGCATTATTTATATTATGTCATGTTACATGTTTTTGTCAAAGCCAACATCCTGAGAAAGCTAATCCCGATTCTTCATTTGTGCCTGTACATTTTGAAAGAATTCACTCCGTCATAATTGAGGCCAATGCAGACACTGTTTTTGATTTATTGGGGCCACGCGGTTTAAGATTAATGAGTAATATCGAAGTAGATTTTCTTTACGGTACAGAAGATGAATTAGAAGGGGCCCTATTCCGAATATTACGAAATAACAACTGGATATACTATGCAATTGGTGAACACGATACCGAAGAAAGAATTTACAGATCAATTATCTTTATGCCTGAAAGCGAACTCTGGATAAATGAATATCATGTAGAGTCTTTAGGAGACGGTAAGTCAAAACTAACAGTTCATTGGAGAATTACGGGTTATCATAAGAATTCAAATGAAGAAATTCAAGAGTATGTTGATTACGATTTACAAAATGACCTATTCAATAAATCTGTTGTCAAAACAGGTAAGAAAATAGAGAATTATCTTAATGATTAATGGTTATTGGCTAATGAATATAACAGGTCTATAATTTTTCAGTTTAAATCTCAATTTTCATTGCCTCAATTGCAATTTTCTCCATATTGTCAAGGTCTTTTACTTCCTTCCCCTTGAGATTTATTTCAACACGTAATGCTTTTAAACCATATACTCCCTGCATATCTTCAAGCTCATAACTCTCAAACTTATTGGTTAAATAATTAATTGAAATTAAGTAATCTATATATTTCTGATATTCTAATAATTCCTCATGTTGAGAATAAATGATTGCTATACTTCCTGGTTTGGTAATGCGTTCATTAGTTCCCTTTATTACAGCTTTATCAATACGTTTCTTTGTTATCTCGTATCTTATATTATACCCACCTTCAACATCGAATTTCTTTTCATCCTCTCTAAATTTAATGGACAATGAATTGCTGTGAACTAATATTAATTGAGTTATTTCTAACGGTATTGGTAACTTACTTTTCAATTCAGTTATTTTACGACCGATTTGACAGGTCACAATTAATTGCCATAAACGCAAGTTTTTAAGATAAATAGGGTCGAATTTTTCATTTTCTAATAATGATTGACCTACATAAATATTATATTCAATACCATCTGTGCGATATTTTTCAAAATAATGCGGGAACATATCCTGGGCACTACTCTCTTGGTCATCAATAATAGTAGTAATAGAATCATTGATCATTTCAAGGCTCGTTTCAAAATCGTTGCGTCTCTTATACAGTATCCCTTGTTCAGGATCATTCTTTTTTTCATAATCTGTGATGATCTTCTTTAGATTAGGGTCTGTATCCTTCAAGTGAGTAAACACAGGCTCCACTTCTCTCTTTACAAAATCAATAATTCGCATTTCATCGCCAGCCGTTAAACCCTTGTTTAGAGTCTTTAGTTGAATTGAGATTTCGTGTCTGATTTGGTTTATTACTGGCAGTTTTTTCAAATTATAAATATATTTCAGAACATCATCTGCATTGTGTAATTGCTCAGAAAGATCAATCAATATTGCTTTATTTCTTTCATGTGAGGAAGAACGGATATCGGCTGCTCCAAAAAGGGGATATACATTATTGAATATTATCGGATCTTTCTCAAAATCTTCATCACCTCTTTCTTTTCGCAGCAATCCTGAAGCCTCTTCAATAAAGCGCCATTCTACAATAGGGTGTATTGCGGTGAATTCCTCCTGAATTTTGGCTTTTATTTGGTTGTCCATATCAAGAGTAACTCTGTTTGCAGCATTTGCGAATAATGGTAAGGTTTCAAATATTTTAATGTTCGAAAGTGGATTAAGATCGTTTTTATTCTTAGATGCGAGCTCTAACACACCTACTAACTTGTCTTCAAAATGTAGGGGGGCTATTATTAAGCATTTGAAGCCGGCTTCTATAAGCGAAAGTTCAATTTTAGTAGGATTGGGATGATTTTCCAGATCACTAATAATGCACGGCCTTTCATTCTTTACAGCTTGCTCATAAGCCGATTCAGGAAAACAGTCACATAAAAGTTCGGGCTTTGGCATTATACTTTGCCATGTTCTTAAATAATCTAGGAATTTAGTGCCTTCAAGGGTAAAAATGGCAATACCCAACCTTAAGTCAGGTAATTTTAATAGTGAGCGCATTCTACGCTCCAGTTTAGCAAAATGAGTTTTGGATATAATTGCATCCTTATCTAGTAAATTGTCTTTTAGAGATGAGATAGATTGCTGTTGAGTAACTTCTGCAATATAATTAATTGCAAATCCTCTCATTTCAAAGTTGTCAGGAGGCAGGGTTTTGAACCATAGATCAAGGTCATAAAAATTATTACTTAATTCAATAATTTGTTTTTCACTAAGTTTCTTAAGTTTTTTTCTGGGTTCGATATTAACAAAACTATGATCTACAAACATTTCATAAGAGCGAACAATCTTCAATTTCTCGTCAAATTTATTAATCTTCATAAGAGGAATTGTAAATTGAGTATCAGCCCCGTAGTTTTCTTTGAGAATTCTTCCGTATGCATGCAGGGTTGGCCCATAGTAATTTATTTCTTCTTTTTTACTTCTGAATAGATCCTCCATAAAAGATTTGCCATATTTCCCAAATATCGCCTCGACGCCTGATGTAGAATAGTATAACTCAAATAAATATGGCATCGAAATTCCAAAAAGGTCATGCTCCATTTGGTAAGGTGAAATCAGGGCTGTTAACATCGCCTCTATGAGAGACTTGTTTTTTTCGATAACAGAATGATTAGAAATATTATCGAAAAGTTCGAATGAATTATTCAGGTTTTTTATGATATTTTGCGCGATTGAGGCCTCTATTAAATTCTTGGATTTTGTTTTCTTCTTCCAGTATATAATTAGTGGTACAAGACTTAACGTTTGTTGAAAAGGAAATTCCTTAATTACCGGGTGTTGTTTGTGCGGGCTCATTAGTAGTTATTTACATTATAATTCTTTGAGTAAAAGTACAAAGATTATTACATTTAAGATAACTCAAAATCATTGACAGTGAAATTGACCCATTGATAAGGATTATTATTACTGCTTTTTCCGGTTAGTAAGCTACTTTCTTGATTTAATTATCGTTAAAACAATAAATAACAATAGAACTATTCCTGTAATTACAAACATCCAGCCATTTATAACCCTGGATTCTACAATCATATTAAAGTCTTCTAATAGTATGGATAAAGGGGTTACATGCCAAGACACCTTGTTCCCCATAGTCGAAAGTGAATTTGTTTCTGTAATTATACCTGGTAATTCAACGCTCACTTTATAATCTTCCATTCCAAGCATTTCCATTAAAAGTTGCATTTTTTTATCCAGGTTTTTAAATTGAGAACTCTCGATTTGCTTTAGTTTATTAATCTCAGAATTATGAGTCCAACTTGAATAGAAATCAACAAACTCAAGAGTAGATTTATCACTCCATTCATTAATTTTCGTCTCGATACTATCTCTATAACTATCAACCTGATCAGCCTTAATAGCAGGGTTGTTCAGTTTTTCGATCCCCGTTTTTAGTATGGCAATAATCTCGTCTGTAATAGCATTTTGTAAATAATCATCTACTTTATTTTCAGCTTCTTTAATTTTTGCAGAATCATTGCTATTCAGGGCCAGTTTTTTCCCTGTTAACCATAGCATGTCCTCCTTATTGAGATAATCCTTATAATCATATTCGTGAAAAGGATTTGCAGCAGTTATCTTCTCTTTGTATGAAAGATAAGAATAGAAAAAACCAAATTCATTTTCGACAAGTATAATCCTATTCAGTTTCTTTCTCCATCCAGTATCTTCACTAATTTCAGTATTTAGAAGAGAGTTATTACTAAAAAATTTAGTGTAGGTAAGAATATAATTTTTATCATTAGTTGTGTCTTTCTTAAATTCCCTTTTCCATGTATCATTTATTGGATATGGCAAATCGGGCTTTAATACATCTGTTGAATCCCCTGTAATTGTAATAATTCGTGTAAATGAACCATTCTTATTTATTACTGTGCTAACATTTATTTCCCTGCAGCTGTAAATAAATATCATTGAGATTAATAAACTAAATACTATATGTGATGTTTTCATGACTACTGATTTAAATTTGAACTGTTAATTACTTTTCATTGTGGCAAAGGCTTGACGTAATTGTCTTATTCTCAAGTTATCTATTTCATTTATAGATAAAGCTGATAATCGTGCTAGTATTATCCTGATTTTAATCTTTCGGTGAAACTGCTTATTTGGTTCTTTATTTAATATTTCCTTAAATGATTCAATCTGCATACCGGTATTATAAAGTATTACATTTTGAAAGCTTATATTTATTTGTTCATTTGCTATTTTGGAAGTAGTATCTTCCAATTTTTGAATTTTATCGAAAACTATATATTGTTCAATTCCAAAAATTAGTATCAAACCAACTGATGCAACAGCTAATGATCTTCTTGCCAGACGTATGATTTTATAATTATTCTTGATTTTTGCTCTTGGAATTTGATCAACATTTTCAATAATTGATAATATGTTATTTGTTAGTTCATCAGGGTTATGAAGTTTTGGTTCCTTTTTCATTTGTTCAAGCGTACTATTGGCCGATATGCTTTCATCTAAATATGATCGACATGAATTGCAGTTAGTAATATGGTTGGTATCTTCTTTAGCGAACATTTCATTATTTTCAAAAATCAACTCGTCGATTTTTTGTTTTATCCGTTCACATTTCATATTGTCCTCCCTTCATAGGATAAAATTTTTAGTAGCTTTTCTTTAATCACCCTCCTGGCAAGATAAAGGTTACTTTTTACTGATGTTATTGATAAGTCCAACACATCACTAGTCTCAGCCGAATTCATCCCTTGTAGATCTCTTAATACAAATACAAGTCTTTGCTTTTCAGGGAGAGTGTCGGATATTGAGTGTATCAGTTGCCCTATTTCCTGATTGTACAGTTTGGTCTCCGGATTATCTGTTGATACTTTAGTAAGTTTTTCATGAAAATCATCAATGTTTACTAGATCTACTTTTTTAGTGGCTCGCAGATAATCAATTGCGGTATTTGTTACGATGTTATACATCCATGTTGTAAACTTAATATCAGGGTTATAAAGCTTTATATTCTTCCATATCTTTATAAAACTGTCCTGAACCACGTCCCTTGCCTCTTCCTCATTGCATACAATTCTGAATGCAAGATTGAAAGCATATTGCTGATGCGCCTTAACCAAGTGCCCAAATGCTTCTTTATCTCCATTTCTGGCTTTATCGATAAAGATTTTATATTCAACCGGCATTAGCAAAATTTGCGTTCATGTAATTGATACGATGAAAATACAAAAAAGTAAAATTGTGTAGTCAAGTAATTTGGAGTTCTAAATTTTTGAACAAACTCAACATTGCCAAAATATTAGTACTTTTGCAGCATATTTGAACATTACCCCTCCACAAATTAATTTTACAAACAAAACATTAGAAACAAGTTTGATCAGCTTTGAGCTGACAAAAAATAATATAATATGAAAAAGAAAAATAGAACAAAAAAACCAAAAAGCGCATTAATCGGTATCATTCTCAGCATTTTTGCTGAAAATCCTTTTAAAGCATATAATTACAAACAAATAGGCCATTTAATTGGCGTAAAAGACAAGGCAGGTAGAGATTTACTACTAAACATTCTTGATGAATTAACAGAGGCTGAAGACCTAAATGAGGTCAGAAAAGGAAAATACCTTTTAAACCCAAAGAAACTTAAGGAGCTTGCCAACAAAAAGAAATATATAACCGGTACTGTCGACATGAAAAAGACCGGCAAGGCATATATTATCTCCGATGAAGGAGGTGATGATATTTTTATTGCCTCTAATAATGTTGGTCATGCGTTAAACGACGATCTGGTAAAAGTGCTCATTTTTCCTAAAAGAAAAAGTCATAAAACTGAAGGCCAAATAATTGAAGTATTAGAAAGAACAAAAGACACATACGTTGGTGTATTGGAAATGAGTAAGAATTTCGGTTTTGTTGTAACTGACAATCAGTCAATGCCCTATGATATTTTTGTGGCAAAAAGCAAAATTAAAAACGCTCTCAATGGCCAAAAAGTGCTTGTAAAAATTACTGAATGGCCAGAACAATCTAACAACCCTTTTGGAGAAATTATAGAGGTGCTGGGCGCTCCGGGAAATAATGATGTTGAAATGAAATCCATACTAGCGGATTATAATTTCCCATTGTCATTTCCTGATAAAGTTGAAATAGATGCTGACAAAATCAATACTACGATATCTGCATCCGAAATTAAAAAACGTAAAGATTTTAGAAAAACTCTAACAATAACGATAGACCCACTTGATGCAAAAGACTTTGATGATGCAATTTCATTAAAAAAACTTGGAAATGGCAATTATGAACTGGGTGTTCACATTGCTGATGTAAGTCATTATGTAACTCCGGGAACAGCACTAGATGATGAAGCCTTAAAGCGCGCAACATCAGTTTATCTTGTAGATCGTGTAATCCCAATGCTTCCCGAAGTGCTTTCCAATAATGTATGTTCCCTCCGTTCAAAAGAAGACAAGCTTTCATTTTCAGCTGTTTTCACAATGAATAACAAAGCAGAAGTGTTGGATGAGTGGTTTGGGAAAACTATTATAAATTCCAACAGACGTTTTACTTATGAAGAGGCTCAAGATATTATTGAAACAGGGAAAGGTGAATACTCTGAAGAGATAAATATAATTAACGCTCTTGCAACGATCCTTCGCGAAAAGCGATTTAAAAACGGCTCAATTAATTTTAGTTCAGAAGAGGTTAAGTTTAAACTTGACGACACGGGAAAACCAATTGAGACATATGTAAAAGAGCAGAAAGAGGCAAATCATCTTGTAGAAGAATTTATGTTACTGGCGAACAAAAAAGTCGCAGAATTAATTGGCAAACCAGAGACTCAAAACCCCTGCCTCGCCGGCAGGCAGGCGAAACCCAAAACTTTTGTTTATCGTATTCACGATGAGCCTAACCCTGAGAAGCTTAATACTTTCGTTCAGTTTTTGAAAAAACTTGGTTATGGATTAAATGTTAGTTCCCGTCAGGCACTGGCAAGTTCTTATAATAGCCTGTTCAAAAAAATTCACGGAAAAGGTGAAGAGCATATGATCGAGACCATTGCAATTCGAACAATGGCCAAGGCAGAATATTCAACTGACAATATTGGCCATTATGGATTGGCTTTCCCTTACTATACACATTTTACTTCTCCCATAAGGCGATATCCTGATTTAATTGTTCACCGACTTCTTGAAAGATATTTGTCAGGAGGAAAATCCGTTCAAAAAGATGCTTACGAAGAAATGTGCAAGCATTCATCGGAAATGGAACGCAAGGCAACACAAGCTGAGCGTGATTCGGTAAAATACAAACAGGTTGAATTTTTACTTGACAAAAAAGGAAAGGTATTTGAGGGAGTTATTTCAGGAGTGAGTAAATGGGGAATATTTGTTGAGCTCTCAATTTCAAAAAGTGAAGGATTAATTCGCTTTAACGACTTTAAAGATGATTATTACTATCTTGATGAGGATAATTACCAGATAATTGGCCGGCAATCAGATAACAAATACCGACTTGGCGATAAGGTAAATGTACTAGTTAAAAAGGTAGATCTGGAGAAAAAACAGCTTGATTTTGTGATCGTAGATTAAGGGGTGAAATGTTGAATGTTAAGTTTTAAATGTTGTATGAAGAGAGCTTCAAAATTTACAATTCATCAATCGATTCAACAATCTCCTTAACTCTTCCAATCTGGCCATCCTCAAGGCGTACTTTAATACCATGTGGATGATTTGATGATTTGGTAAGAATCTTATTTACAACACCTTCGGCAAGAATTCCACTGCGCTGGTCCCTTTTTAATATTATCCGGACAAGCATACCGACTTCAATTTCCCTTCTGATTTCTTTTGAAATGGATACTCGTTTCTGAAGTTTGTATTCTGTTATTTCCATAGTATTTGTTTAATCGTCAATTACCTTGAATTAGAATTCATTATAAATACCCATTATTAATTATTTTGCACTAGTATAGCTATTTATGGCTTCTTATAAATTCCCATCAAGTAGCCACTGGTAAATTTTGAGTTGTATTTTCGAAGGCAGTTAAAGTTGCTGTGGAAAATTCGGTTTAGAAGTCTGGCAACGAAAAACAACAATTTATTCAATACAGGTTTTCGTTCGTTCTTCAAAAATACAGCAGGCTCGAATCCTCCAACATAATTTTTAAATATTACCTCTAAATCAAAATAACTTTCAAAACTATTCCAGCGATGTATATCCATGCTAGCTAAGTTATGCTCAGTCAGCAAATTAGGGGCAAGTCTTTTTAAAAACCAATGATTTATGCCAAGCAAATTGGGTATACCAAGTAATAATATTCCTCCTGGTTTTAATAGCTGAATATGTTTGCCAACTATATCTGTCAAGTTTGTGAAGTGTTCTATAAATCCCAAGGAATATACGATATCGAACAAGGGTAATTGAAGATCTTCTGAAAAAAGATCTCCCTGGTAAACTTTTCCTGGGATTTTTAATAAATCGAAATTCTCCCGTGTTTTTTCACAGCCAATTTCTGAATAATCAAGACAACTTATTATATATCCAAACTCTTTATGAAAATAAGCTAAATACTGTCCGGGTGCCCCTCCAATTTCCAGTACCGACAACTTTTTTTTGGAAGAAGACGCTCAAAAATATCCAATTCAGCTACAATATTGGGGGAGCGATTATCACGTTTAACTTCCTGCGGTAATGCAATACCATTCCAGTACTCATCCCAGTATTGCTTATCTGTTAATTTGTCTTGCATCAATTAATATATGAAGATATTAAATAACAAAAATAGAAGTTTTAGAGAAATACTGTAATCAATATTAAGGAAGAGATTTGAAAATAGAGCAATTGTTTAACGGATTTTTAGTTAAAGTTAAAGCTGTAAGGATAATCGTTGAGTTTTTTAACTTTGCAATAACGATAGTAATATGTTAAAGAAAATTATCGGAACAACAAGTACCAGAATTCTTAATGCCATTTTCGCATTAATAGTTTTGTACCTAATTGCCAACTATATTGGGGCCAAAGGCATGGGTGTAATCGGATTGATTATTCTGGATATTACTATTATTCAACTTGTGATTGATTTGGTAGCAGGTAATGCACTCATTTTCTTTGCTTCACGGACTAATCTCGGAAAATTGCTTATTCCTGCTTACTTATGGATTGGCATTGTAATAGTGTTTTTTACTTCACTTTTCCTTTTTGCAAATTCAGTTTTACCTTCATCAGTTATTGATATTGTTGTACCAAAAGGCTATGCCACACACATTTTACTGTTAGCATTGTTAAGTGGATTAATGGTTACTCATTACGACTTGCTATTGGGGAAAAGCGCATCAAAACATACAATATATTGTTCACAATTCAAATTAGTGTAATGCTGGCTGTATTTATTTACCAGCTATTTGCTTTAAAAAACACTAATGTTGACGCATACATTATTGGCTTGTATTTTGGTTATGGAACAGCTGCAGTTATAGGTTTTATTGCAGTTATTTACAGAGCCGATAGTTTCAGTTTAGCAGGATGGAAAACAATAACAAGAAGAGTTCTGAATTATGGAATGGTGATACTATTGGCTAACCTCCTTAATATTGGCAATAACCGTGTAAGTTTTTATATTATTCGATATTATTTAGGGATTTCCACACTTGGTGTGTATAATGCCGGTATTCAACTTACCGAAGGTTTACGGGTTATAGGGCAAAGTATTGCTGTAGTACAATTTTCTACTATTTCAAATAGCAATCAACCCGAATATGCCCGGGTACTTACAATAAGATTGATGAAACTTTCTATAATACTGACTTGTATGGCTTTGCTGTTGCTCATTGTAATTCCCGAAAATATTTATTCAATGTTATTAACTAAAGACTTTTCAGGAGTAAAACCTATAGTTATTGTTTTAAGCCCCGGCGTAATTGCATTAGCCATAAATAACGTATTCAGCCATTATTTCTCAGGAATGGGAAATCCAAAAATTAATCTCCATGCCAAGATAACCGGACTTGTTTTTACTTTCCTTCTTATATTTATTTTAATTCCGGCATTTGGATACATCGGGGCAGCTATCACAGCTTCCGTTAGTTACACCGCTACTATTATTCATCAATATATTATTTTTAAGAAACAAACAAAAACACGTTTTGCTGAATGGATTCCAGTTAGAAAAGATTTAACAGAATTTCGTTCATTGATTAAAGTAGCATTGAAAAAATCCCAGAAAGAAAAAGCCGCCAATTTATAATTTTTTGTTTTCTATTTACCCGGATATCGTGTCGAAATAAATCTGTCAGGTGTATTTGCCGGGCGCTTATGTTTCCATCGCTTATGCGACCAAAGCCATAGTTGAGGTTTTTGCTATAATCTGTTTGTCAAGTTTCTTAGTATAAAATTCCGTAATCTCACCTTCTTCGGTTTCTCTTGGCATTCAAAAACTAATGGTAAACTCCTGGGGTTGTATTCATTCTTTGTAAATGAACTATACGATTTTATATGTTCGAATCCGGCATTTTTTAAAGCTCTTTCAGCCTGTTTTTTTCTTACTGGAAAAAGTTTTACACTATTATTTAAAATTTCTCCTGTTTCTTTTATGGTAAGAACCGTAGAAAAATCTATCATTTCATTTTTATCAAGACTATAATGTCGTTCAAATTTAATTTTTTCATTTTCAATTGTAGGCAAACCTTTCAAATTACTATCCAGCACAAAATCGTAATTAATTATTTGAAATAAAAACATTTCGCCTGGCTTTAACACCAATCTAACTTTCTTGAAAAACAATTCAACATCTTCTATATTTTGAAGGTGCACAATTGTATTGCCAAAGCATAGGGCTAAGTCAAAACTCCTTTCAGGAAACTGGGTGTCTATATCCAGTATATTCAATTTAATAAAGTCTAAGTCTATTTTTTCCGTGTGTTGTTTTGCTATTTTAAGTAATTTCTCATTTGTGTCTATGGCCTATATCGAATCAAAATCATCATAAAGACCAATGGGTAAACCACCAGTTCCACATCCTATATCAAGCATTTTTTTGTCTTTAGATCCGCCATCCAAATAACTTCTCACAAAAGATATTTGAGTTTTATTTAGTGGGAAGATTTCATTATAGTATTTCGAAATACGAGAATAAAAGTTCATTGTTTATCACTTTTGAGAATTGCAAATATAACTGAATACAAACTTAGGGTATGTGGATTTATCTTGCCTGGGTCATACAAAAGGCTTTGTGATCCTTTGTGACTACCTTTGGGTACTTTGTGGTTAAAAATTTAAAGAACCAACCACAAAGGGCCACTAAGTGCACACTAAGGCGCACAAAGTTGTGTCAAATATAATTATCTAGTACTCAATAAACTGCTTGAAAACTACCTGTAAATAGGATTTTCCATCCATAATTATTGAATCCTTTAATTGGGGATTGATTTGAAGTTCTGGATAATTATCCGTCGTTTTTTTATAAACAAAATATCCGTTTGGTGTTATCCATCCTACACCGTCAGTTGCCTCATAATATGCAAATTCATTTGTTGTTGGGTTAAATAAATTACGGCTCCAGAAAAAATCTTTTGCTTCTACATTGAACTGTGAAAGTAAGGTTGATGCAATGTCTGTTTGTGATCCTATTCTGTTTATTTTTTTTCCTCGGTATTCATCCTTTATTACATCACCGTACAGCAATAATGGTATTTTACGGTACTCTTTAGAATCAACAGGCCAGTTTTTGTAAGTATTATGACTATGATCAGCAACAAGTATAAAAAGGGTATTGTTATACCAAGTTTGTTTTCTGGCATTTTCGAAATATTCTCCCAAACATTTGTCAGTATAGTAAGCTGAGTTTAAGTAGCCATTTTGGTTATCATTTGAAGCCCAGTTTATTACATCATCCATAGGCTGATCATATGGTGAATGTGTGCTAACAGTAAACAAAACTGAAAAGAACGGCTGTTTTTCATTATTCAATTCTACTATCTGTTCATTCAGGATATACTCATCAAAAATCCCCAATTTGCCTCTTGGTAGATCGTCGTCAAAATCACTCACATCCTTAATAATATCAAATCCGTTAACGGTGATAAATGAATTTATACCGCCGTACATCAATTGGCCACCAAAATAAAATGAAGAAGAATATCCCTCTTTTTCTAATGTCTTTGTCAGACTTGGCAGCTGGGTAATTTTATCAAGATTATGAGTAATTGCTGTGATAGGTGTTGAAGGAAAGCCAGCTAAAATTGCTGACATTGCCTGTTGCGATCTGTTGCCACTGGCATAAAAATCAGTGAATAGAATTCCTTCGTTTTCCAATTTTCGAAATTGTGGAGTGATACCCTCCTTTCCGTCGAGAGATTGGATTAAGTCGGCAGACCAACTTTCCATTAATAATATTATAATGTTTGGGCGTTTAGTTTTAAGTATGTGGATAGTTGTGTCTTTTTTAATCTCATGCAATTCATTCACCCGCCTGGTAGCTTCTTCAGGATTATAAAATTCATAAGGATTAGCATCTTTGAATTTGTAGTTTTCTAAAGTGCTGATCCATAAACTATATCCTGAATTTACAGATGCCAGGTTAATAAAGCTGTGTTTCGAAAAATATGATTTGCTTTGGGTAATTGGAATTTCATTTATACCCCCTCTTATACCTAAAAATAACATTGTTGATACAATCAGAAAAAACAGACTGCTGAAAATAACATTACGTGGTGTCTCATTTATCTTAACAAAAACAAATTTCCTATAGAACCAGTAACTGATAACGACCTGTAAAATCAAAATGAAAATCAGGATGAAAAAAGTTGAAGTGGATGTTGAGTTATAAATTTCATCAGGATTTGACAGATAATTAAGAGCTTTAAATTGTAGCTTTGTTTTCCACTCATCATATATTCCAATTTCTGCTGTTGTAATTAGTATATATGCAACAAGGACTAAAAACGTGTAAGCTAAATTCGTGTAGTTTAGCCACTTAGTAGTAATAACTGTTTGTATTAAAAGGATAATAATCGGAATAATTAATATATAACAGGCAGTTGCAACATCAAGAGGTAGTGCATACCAGAATGATGCAAAAATTTCGCTTATCTCAATTTTTTCAATTTTAAATATCCCTGAATAATATACGAAGAAAACAGCCCTGGACATTGCAAATATTATCATCCAGAAAAGAAATTGTTTAATTATTGAGATTGTAAACTTCATTTTTATTGAATAGGAAAAGTGTGCAAATATAGTGAATCGTGAGTGGTGAATTGGGAATAGCAAGAGGCTGTTGCCTTCTGGAAAAATACTAAATATCCGGATGGATCCTTTTCGTCAAATATCGAATACCTTTAAAAGGAATATAGCCTAGCTTTTTAAATGCCTTAAACGATTCATTATTATAGCCCTCTATTTGACAGGCAAATATTCCGATCCCTTGTTCAATAAGCCAGGCTTCTGCTGATTCAACCAGCTTGCGCGCAATACCTTTGTGTCGATAATCAGGAATAACCACAACCCGATTTATCCAACCTTTTCTACCGTCATGAGTTGCTAAAACAGACCCAACATACATGTCGTCGACTTGCGCAAACAAAAATAAGCTACAATTATTATCTACTTCTTTTTCAATACTCTTACGGCTATCACGACCAAGTGGTTTGTACGATAGCCCACCAGTTTCCCATAAATTAATTAGGGTATCGTAGTCGCCACGCTTATATTTGGTAATTATAAGTTTCATGGTAATGTCATCTGTTGGTATCTTAAGAAATCTTTGTCATTCTTCGCTATGCGCAGAAAGACAAACAAAATTTTCCTTTCTTAATAAAAAACAACCTCGGTCTGCGGATGCGATATTTTAAATTCCTCAACTCTACTGCTCCTAATTGATGTATTATAACACTGTAGTAGCATTAATTTCGACAATTCTATTATTGGTTTTAAACTTTTAATTCGTGTATTATTTATGTATAATTTTTCAAGATTATTTAGACCTTGAATGTATTTTAATGATTTCATCCGGGTGCCCGCAATATTTAATGAAATTAATCTTTTCAAACCTGAAATTGGTTCTAAGTCCTCAACTGAAGTGTTTTCAATTGACAATTCTTCAAGTCCCGTGAGTTTATTTATGAGCCCAAGATCAAAGATAGGGTTACTGGAAATATTTAGTTTTTTCAAACCTGTAAGTGACGTAATTGGTGAAATATCAGTTATGGATGTATTACTTACTGTTAACTGTTCTAGTCTTACAAAAATATGCAATGGTGTTAAATTATTCAACGATACATTATTTTTGATTTCAAGTGCTGTTAAATCTACCAGTTCCTGTAACTCTTCATTTGAAGGATTTGCTGATAAGTTAAACTGATCAATAAACATCTGTTCCCATACTGCATCAAGGTTATCCCACCACAGTCTTAATTTTTGACTTTGATAAATTATCAAACATGAATTATGCATGTTTTTAAAACTTAGTGCTTTTGCCGCTTTTATTTTTGATTTATCACAATAAATTATCTCAAGAAAATTAGAGCCAGAAAGAGGCTTAAGTTCATCTATTTCAGTATTTTCAAAACTTATTTGTTTTAAATTATGTAATGAAGAAAGTGGCTCAAGTGTGTTTACATTTGTTTCGTTCAAATTAAGTGTTTCCAGGTTATTAAGTCCTGACAGTGGAGTTAGATCAGAAATAGAAGTGTTCTGAATATCTAATTCTTCAAGCCTGTGCAACATTCTTAATGGCTGTAGCGAATGAATATTCCTATTGTAGGCAACCGACAAGCTTGTTTGATTTATTAGTTGATGCAATTTTTCCTTTGTAACAGGAGGGGTTATGCTAAATTTGGTTCTGAAAATATCTTTCCATTCAACTGTTAACGCGTTCCACCAATTAATAAGTTCCTGCGAATTATAAATAACAAGGCACTGTGGGTTTGCATCCATAAACCTATTTGCTTCTGCCATAGTAACATTGCTATTATCGCAATAAATTACTTTTAACAGACTTAAGTTGCTTAACGGATTGAGATCGGCAATTGATGTATTATTTGCTTGTAATATTGAAAGGTCAGTATAGTATGAAATCGGCTGCAGATTATAAATATGGGTGTTGTCAATATTCAAGTTTTGGAGGCTAATTAGTGAGTCGATTGTTGTAAGAGTCTTTACTTTTGTATTGGAGATATTTAAATCAGAAAGCGAACTTAGATTATTAAGTGGGCTAAGGTTGGTAACATTAGTTTTTGAAATTTTTAAATGAGCGAGTTTATTTAGTCCCCTTAATGCATCCAAACTTGTAATACTTGAATTGGATAAATCTAGTTCACTCAATTCTTCCATATTTGAAAGAATACCAATCCTTTCAATTGATGTATTCGAGCAGTAAAGCTCCTTCATTGTTGTCACATACCTTAAGGGTTCAAGAGCTGTAACTGGTGATCCAGAACAATTAAATATTTCGAGTTTGTTTAGGTTTCTTATTGGAGATAAGTCTTCAATTAAAGTGTTTGAAATATTTATCTCTACAAGATCCGTAAGTTCAGAAACAGGTATAAGATTTCTTATAATCAAATTGTCCGATAAATCAATTCTTCTTATACTTTTGAGGGTATTCAAAATTCTGTAAATAGTTGAAGTGTTTACCTTTATTGTATCGAGAACCATAACCGATCCAGTTTCATAAACGATTAAAGCTGTATCGCCTGCAAGCAAAACAGGATCAGTATTTATATCGTCGACAACAATAATTGTATCGGCCGAAACCACCTCTGCCCATTTCATTGTAATAATTGTACTATCAGAAAACTCGATTATATTTTTAAACGGAAGTGTATCATAAACGATAATCGATTTCCCAAAAAAGTTCTTCCAATCAGTGGGCATATTGTTCCACCAATATTTTAGCTCCTCTTTCTCCCTAACTTTGGTTGTATAAATGCTGGCGATTTTTAAATCCCTTTGCAAAGGATCGAGGTTAATCTCAATAAAACGAAGCTGATTATTATTAACAGTATCGTTATTTACAGTTATTCCTTCAAGATGCCGGTTTAATGTAAATTTAAAAACAATAACACCGCTGTCAGTTACCAGTTGTTCCGTTTTTTCTATTTCAAAGCCAAAATTTACTTTTTTGTAGAAAAAATCAATATCTTTTAAATATGCCTGAACGTCTTTATTAAGAGGTAATTTGCGATTTTCATCAAGATCATCTTCTATCTGTACTTTATCACTTGCAAAAATTTTAAGAAAGCTGTTATTTATAATCATATCCTTGTCAGACGGTAATTCATTAGGGTCGCCTAAAAAGTTCACTGTTCCTTCCAGATAGCTGATAAGCTGTTTACTTTGGTCTGAATAATGATTGATTTGTTCTAATGTTAAAGTGCTGTCGCTTTGCGCAATACAGTAACTTGAAAAAAATATTATATAGAAGATAGCAACTATAATTAATTTGATCTGCATAGTTTATATGTTCTAATTAGTTCTTTTTTATCATCCTCCTTAACATATATAAGGTTAGAAATCAACCACCCTGAATTTGTGCTATTTCTGTTATAATACGACAATTCAAAATACCAATTTTTGATTTGAAAAAAGTGAAATTTCACGTTATCAATTTGTTTAAACTTCAATTTACCTGTTTTCACTAAGTAAAAGAAAAGTGTGAGATAATCAGGTTGATAATTTGTGGATGCAAAATATTCAATTTGGTATTCATTTTCAAGCGCTTTATGTAGGTTCATAAAATCAAGTTCATGACTTTGGGGGTGAAGGAAGTGCTTTTTCTGATAACCAGTATCAACTTTCGGAAATAATTTGCTCAAGCTTCGGTAATACACATTGCTCAATATCCATTTTGAACCGAGATTTTCTGGCTCTAAAGTTAAAAATAGTATTATGTTTTCATCAATCCCGTTAGCTGTAAAAGTTGCCGAAACTTCAGCATACCAGTCTCTATCTAAAAAATTCAAGTATATCGGCGTGTCTTCATTTGTAACATCACTAATAAAATATTGTTTAAGATTTCCGGATGTTCTTGGATTTAACTTATCAAACATACCTGGAAGAATTTGTTTTCTCAGCTTGTTATTGTGAAATCTGCTGTCGGTTTTCACAAGTAATTTGCCAATTTGATCTTCTTCCATATTAAAGCGGTGAACAAACTGCCCTACCTGTTTATTCATAGCATAAAATATGGTTTCATCTTCAGTAAATTCGTTAATCGTCTGGCTATAAACAGATGAAACAATAGCTATAAAAATTGTAATTAATAAAATTAATCTTCGCATATTTTAAGTGTTGGCTCATCTGCCTTGCTCCCTAAATGCCATTATGGTATAATGTAAAAGCAAGGCGGGAGTGCAAATTTAGTTTATTATTAAAAACGGTTGGAAAGACAAATAAGTATACTGCTATAGCCAAGCTATCATGTGAAAATTAATTAAATCTAGTTTGTTGTTTTCTATATACTTATCTATCTGATATGATTATAATATTGAAAACATTCAATCAACAAGACTATTCCTTGATTTAAGCGACCTATTCAATTTTACTATATTTGGTCTCTCATACTTGCACAAACTTACTATTCCATGAAAAAACTTATTACATTAATTTTTATGCTAGGTTTACTTATAGGCCTTTCGGCTCAAAAAACCACTTCAAAAGACACTCTTAAAGCCAAAACATTTACAGGTTTAAAGTTCAGAAATATTGGCCCTGCATTGATGTCTGGCCGGATATCGGATATTGCCATACATCCTCAAAACAATAACATCTGGTATGTATGTGCGGGATCAGGAGGTGTTTGGAAGACAACAAATTCTGGAACCACATGGACTCCAATTTTTGATGGCCAAAAAGTATATTCAATTGGTTGTGTTGCTGTCGATCCAAATAATCCACATATTGTTTGGGTAGGTACAGGTGAGAATGTTGGTGGACGCCATGTTGGTTATGGGGATGGAATATATCGTAGCAATGATGACGGTAACTCATGGAAAAACATGGGATTAAGTGAATCGCAGCACATTTCAAAAATAATTGTTCACCCTGAAAATTCTGATATAATTTGGGTTGCCGCTCAAGGTCCTCTTTGGTCTAAAGGTGGTGATCGTGGTTTGTTTAAGTCGATTGATGGTGGAAAATCATGGAATAAAACACTTGGCGATGAAGAATGGACTGGTGTTACTGATATAAGTATCGATCCACGAAACCCTGAATTAATGTATGCTGCTACATGGCAACGTGGGCGTACTGTTGCAGCTTATATGGGTGGTGGTCCCGGATCAGGTATTCACCGGTCAAATGATGGTGGTCTTACATGGGAAAAACTTACTAAAGGTCTTCCCAGCTCAAATTTAGGTAAAATAGGACTTGTTATTTCTCCACAAAAACCCGATGTAATCTATGCAGCCATTGAACTTGATCGACGCACGGGTGGAGTATTCCGTTCAGATAATCGCGGTTCATCATGGTCCAAACAATCCGGTGCAGTTTCAGGAGCTACAGGTCCACATTATTATCAGGAACTTTATGCAAGTCCTCATCAGTTTGATAGGATTTATCTAGCCGATGTAAGAATCCAAGTCTCTGATGATGGAGGAAAAACTTTTCGGAGGTTGAAGGAGAAGAATAAGCATTCAGATAATCACGCAATTGCATTTCGAAAAGATGATCCCGATTATCTGCTTGTTGGTTGTGATGGGGGTGTCTATGAAAGTTTCGATCTTGCAGAAAACTGGCGGTTTATGGCAAATTTGCCACTCACGCAGTATTACAAATTAGCTGTTGATGATGCTATGCCATTCTACAATATTTATGGTGGCACACAAGATAATGGCACCCAGGGGGGGCCCTCCCGTACAGATAATCGAAGCGGTATTACCAATGCCGATTGGGTTATGACCCTTTTTGCAGATGGACATCAGCCCGCTACAGAGCCGGGAAATCCAAATATTGTTTATTCAGAATGGCAAGAAGGTAATTTAAACCGTACCGATCGGGCAACTGGAGAAATTGTGTTTATTCAGCCTCAACCAGAAGCAGGTGAAGACTATGAGCGATATAACTGGGATGCACCAATATTGGTTAGTCCACATTCTCCTTCAAGATTATATTTTGCATCTCAAAGGGTATGGCGATCTGAAGACAGGGGAGATAGCTGGACAAGTATTTCGGGCGACCTTACTCTAAATCAGGAGCGGATTACTTTGCCCGTTATGGACATAACATGGAGCTGGGATTCGCCATGGGATGTAAGTGCCATGTCAAACTATAATACTATTACTTCATTAGCAGAATCCCCTTTGCGTGAAGGTTTAATTTACGCTGGAACTGATGACGGTCTGTTACAAGTTACAGAAGATGGTGGTGTAAGTTGGCGAAAAATTGAAGTTGATAAGCTTCCCGATGTTCCGGCTACAGCATTTGTAAACGACATAAAAGCAGATTTACATGACTCAAATACTGTTTATGTTGTGCTTGATAATCATAAAAATGGTGATTTTAATCCCTATATAATTAAAAGCACTGATCGTGGAAATAAGTGGCAATCTATTACCGGAAATATCCCAAAAAAAACACTTGTTTGGCGTATTGTTCAAGATCATATAAAGCCCGAACTTATGTTTGCCGGAACTGAATTTGGAATATATTTCACAATTGATGGTGGAGATCAGTGGGTAAAACTTAAAGGAAATGTCCCCACTATTTCATTTCGCGATTTAGCAATCCAAAAACGTGAAAATGATTTGATTGGAGCATCATTTGGCCGTAGTTTTTTTGTGCTAGATGATTATAGTGCATTACGCCACATAAATCCAGATCAGCTAAAAGAAGAAGCAACGCTTTTCCCAACCCGTGATGCCTGGTGGTATATTCCTCGTCCCTCATCAACTTTTTGGGGCAAAGGTTCACAGGGAGCATCATATTTTTTGGCTCCTAATCCTCCGTTTGGTGCGGTATTTACCTATTATCTTTCTGAAGGCTATAGTACTAAAAAAACTGCACGTAAAAAAAATGAGAAAAAACTTATAAAAGAAAAAAAGAATGTGCCCTTTCCAGGCTGGGAAAAAGTTGAAGAAGAACGCAGGGAAGAAACTCCAATTATCTTAATGACAATTAAAGATAGTGAAGGAAATGTTGTTCGGCGTATTGAAGGACCTGCAGGCAAAGGTTTTCATAGAGTAGCTTGGGATTTACGTAAGCCTTATGCCTCAGCTATCAATATACATAACAGTTCGGTTTATGATCCACCATCATCACGCGGTGGCAATCTTGTTCTGCCTGGAAGCTATACTGTAAGTATTTCAAAAAGAATTAATGGTGAAATAACTGAATTGTCTGAACCGGTGACTTTCATGGTAAATAAAATGAATAAAGGAACCCTTGAAGGATCTTCTCCTGAAAAAACTGTAGCTTTTTGGGACGAGGTGGATGACATGAGGATGGCAACATCTGCATTGCGGATAGTTTTAGACAATGCTAAAAGAAGGGTTGCCGGAATGAAAAAAGCTATCGCTGTCACGAATATTAAACCAGGAGATCTGGATAAGAAGGTTTATTCTATAAATCAACAATTGCTTGACATTAACGAAAGGCTTTATGGTAACAGGTCAAAGAATGAAATCGGAGAAAAAACAAAACCAACTGTTATGAGTAGATTAAGAAGTGCCTCATCGGGAGTTAAAAACTCTACATACGGCCCCACTCCTACACATATAAGAAGTTTAGATATTGCAAAAAGTGAATTTAAGAAAATATTAATAGTATTAGAGAATATTATTGAATTGGAGATTCCAGCACTTGAAAAACAACTTATCGATGCTGGAGCTCCCTGGATGGAGGGACAAGAGATTCACTAGTTTTTTGGTCTATGTGAAGTAATATTTGAAGTGGTTTGAGATCACACGGAGAATAGAAGTAATCTACCTACCCTCTAACAAACAGGGCTTTAATTATCTCCTGTGCCATTTTTGGGTTTTCTTTCAATCGGCGGGTTGAATATGCAAACCATTGCTTGCCAAATGGTACATAAATACGCATTCTATAACCCTTATCCTGAATCGATTTTCGTAATGCCGGCGTGACGCCATATAACATTTGAAATTCAAATTTATCATTTTGAACATTATATTTTTCAATAAGTTTATATGCTCCGTTTACGAGTTTTTCGTCGTGTGTAGCTATCCCAGGATAAATGCCTTTTTTGAACATGTGCTCAAGATCTTTCAGAAAATGATTGTTTATTTCATCATACTTTTTATAAGCAATGTTTTCAGGCTCTACATAAATTCCTTTACACAATCTAAAATTTACAGGATTTTCGGTTGTGTTCAAATCTAACATCCCATTAATATCGTCCATAGTGCGGCGCATATATGCCTGAAGAACCAGTCCTACATTTTTTGGAAATTCTTTTTTAAGTTTTCTGAATAGTTCTATTTCTAAATCAACACATTGGGAATCCTCCATGTCAATCCGTACAAAATTATCAAATTCAACAGCTTTTTTAACTATGTCTCTTATTATTCTATAACAAGCATGCTTATCAATTAACAATCCGAACATTGTTGGTTTTAATGAATAGTTGCCATCAATATCATTTTTTTCAACACTATTAATAATTTCAATATAATCATCTCTGTTTCTTTCAGCTTCAGTCATCTCTGTGATAAACTCACCAAGCAAATCAATTGTAACCATATTTCCCTCGTTATTCATCTTTTTAGCAGCTTTTATGGCTTCATCGAGATTCTGGCCGGCAATGTATCTGCTAGAAAAAATCCAGACAAGTCTTTGGGGCATCAGGGGTAAAGCAGAGGCTATTAATTTATTGATGAACATCATAGGCATAAGTTCAAATTTATATAGCCGCAAATTTAGATAGATTTGTTCATAATTGTAATAAAAATTAATATTTTTTTGTAATTGCATTATTCGTGTATTCGCCTATCTTTGAATGTATTAGAGGTGTTTGGGGTTGTGGTGCTCAACCTATAATGAAAAATTTGATACTAGGATTTATTGATTAACGGAGTTTTAATTAAAGGCAAGAATATTATACCACAATTTATTCTGTTTTAAAATGTTTGTAAATCCTAATAATTCGGTGTAAATTTGTCGCCCGAATTTTGTGTAGGGTGAAGAAGATGGTAGAATATATAATACCGATTAAAGGTTTAAGTTTGGGAAGTCACTGCTATACTTATAAAATTGACGATCCGTTCTTTGCTAATTTTGAGAACTTAGATGCTGACAAAGGGTTGTTAAACCTTGTTGTAGATTTAATGGTAGAATCAAACTTGTTGAACATTCGGTTTTATTTTACTGGTTATATTGAACTGCAATGCGATCGTTGCCTGGATAAATTCAATCTTAATGTAGAAAATTCTTTTAGGTTGATTGTAAAATATGGCGAGCAATTTGAGGAAATTTCTGAAGAAGTTATTGTAATTCCTTCATCAGAAAGTAATATTGATCTTGGTCAGTTCATTTATGAGTATGTAAATTTAATGTTACCCATTAAGAAAGCCCATGCTAATGATGCGATTGGCAACGAAAAATGTAATGCGGAAATGATAAATCAACTCAATAAGTACTCAGAACAAAAAAGTGATCTTCGATGGGACGCTTTAAAGAACATAAATATAGAATAAAATTAATTAAATAAAGAAATAAAAATGGCACATCCAAAACGAAAAATTTCGAAAACCAGGAGAGATAAGAGAAGGACTCATTATAAGGCCGAATCTCCTCAATTAGCAACGTGCTCTACCACCGGAACAATTCATGTTTACCACCGTGCTTATTATGTTGACGGTGATATGTATTATAAAGGTAAACTTGTTGTTGAAAACGCCAAGGCGGAATAAATAAACAGTCTTTTTAACCGATTTTTAGAATTAATAATTTTGATAATTGGTCAAGATAATAATAATAAACTCTAGGATGTTTTTCTGTTCAGGAGTTTATTTTAGTTTAGACCATAATTTTTATGTTTTAAAATGCCAATTGAAAATTTGTATTTTTGAGCCTCAATAATTTGAAAAAACAACGTATGTCAAAAATTAATGCAGCTATAACCGGAATACACGCGTGGGTTCCTGAATATATTCTGACAAATAAAGAGCTTGAAACTTTAGTGGATACTTCAGATGAATGGATCGTTACACGTACTGGGGTAAAAGAAAGACACATACTAAAAGGTGAAGGACAGGGAACATCGGTTATTGGTGCAAAAGCAGTTGAAGGTTTGCTTAAAAAAACAAATACTTCTCCTGATGAAATTGAATTAATAATCTGTGCCACAGCAACCCCCGACATGTTGTTTCCTGCAACAGCTACGATTATTAGTGAAAATATTGGAATTAAGAATGCTTTTAGTTACGATTTAAACGCGGCTTGTTCAGGGTTTCTTTATGCCCTTGAAACTGGCCGAAGATTTGTTGAGTCAGGACAATATAAAAAAGTTATAATTGTTGGTGCAGATAAAATGTCCTCAATTGTTGATTATACTGATCGGACAACGTGTATATTATTTGGAGATGCTGGCGGTGCTGTATTATTAGAGCCAACAACTGAAAATCTAGGAATTATCGATTCTGCTTTATATAGTGATGGTGTAGGAATACCCCACCTACATCAAAAAGCTGGTGGTTCGGCAAAACCTCCAACACATGAAACTATTGATGCGCGCGAACATTTTATTTTTCAAGAGGGGCAGTCCGTATTTAAATTTGCTGTTACTAAAATGGCAGATGTTTCAGCTGAAATAATGGAGAGGAATAATCTTAAGGCAGAAGATGTTGCATACCTTGTTCCTCATCAGGCAAATATGCGTATAATTGATGCTACTGCAAGACGTATGGGTATTGAAAGGGAGAAGGTGATGATCAATATAGAGCGGTATGGCAATACTACTAATGGAACAATTCCAATGTGTCTTTTTGAATGGGCTCCAAAATTAAAAAAAGGCGATAATCTTATTCTTGCTGCTTTTGGTGGTGGATTTACCTGGGGTTCTATTTATTTAAAATGGGCTATTGACTGAGATTATAAATTGGCTAATTAAAATCTACTTCCGATTTGTTAATTTGGAGATGGTTTTTTGTTTTGAAACTTCTTATATCTTTATAAACTTTCCGTAATAAGTTCTCTCTTTTGTTTTAATAATCAATATATAACTGCCCGGATTTAATCCCTTAACGTCAACCTTTCCATTGTCGCCAATATTAAGGTTCATGATTTTTCTTCCCCTCATATCAATTATCTCAAGGCTGTCGTTGTTTCCAAATTTATTACTGTCTAGCGTAATATAATTTTTAGCAGGGTTTGGGGTTATTTCCATTTCTACACTTCTGATAATTTCGTTAATGTCATTGGCAAAAGAAGTATACATCCATAAGTAAGCATCGGCAAATTGTTCCTTCCAGAAGGCTTCATTGTGTTGTCCGTTCTCTACTTCAATTGAAAAAAGTTCATTTTCACTAAATCCAAGATCTGTGAATACATTATGCATAGCCCACATATCATCTATCGCACCAGATCCTTCCTCACCACCTATTAACTGAAAAAGTTTCATGTTTTGCTGTTTGCCTGTTTCATTTGTAAATGCCCATATCGAGTCAGCTGTCCAGTAAGCTGGAGAAAAAATTCCTGATTTGCTAAAAACATCCTGAAATTTAAGTGCGCCGTATTGTGAAATTAACCCCCCCATGGAACTTCCCATTATACCCGTATTTTCCTTTCCTGACAAGGTTCGATAGTTTTTATCAATATACGGTTTTAAGTTAAATACAAGAAAGTCGATATACTCATCTCCTTGCCCTCCTCCATACTGTGGGTTTACCCATGGATTATACTCATTCATTCTTTCCTCTCCTCCGTTATCAATTCCTACGACAATAGGCACCTGATAACCATCTTCGGCAAGTTCGTTCAGGGTCTCATCAATTTCCCATTCTCCTAAATAGGAGGTAAACGCATCGAAAAGATTTTGCCCATCGTGCATATATAACACTGGGTAATGTTCATTGGAATTATCATAATCGGGGGGAAGATAAATCCATATTCGCCTGGTGCGGTCTAATTGTGGAATATAAAAGTTTTCATCTATAATGAACACATTTTCGGCTGCAGTTGAGCTACCGCTCCCACCCGTATCGGCCCAAGTTAATATCTCAACATAAACGGTGTCGCCATTCCCGAAAGTAAATTCTCGATTTGCTATTTCTTCGCCGTTGGCTCCTTTTTCAACAGTACCCCAATCACCACGGGTAAACTTAAATTCTATTTGACTTCCATCAGGTTGTCCAGGAAGTGTTATAAACCACAATTCATCAGTGTTTTTTTCAAGTGCGAAATCAGGATTTCCGGGATTCCATGAATTCAGATCTCCTGCTAGATATATTATATCCTCGGAGGGTGTCGATTCCGGTAATGAGCTGATTATGAATGTCACTTGGCCTATTAATGCGGTACAGGAAAAAATGATTACTAGAAAAATGCTAATTCTGTTCATGGTGTTAAGTTTGGTTATTACTACCTTGTTCTCAGCCTTTTTGCTCCTTTTATTTGTTATGTTAATACAAAATTAGACTATTCTTTAATAAAAATCCAAATCCAGAAATAAGTTATCTTTACTGCTCACTAATATTCTTAAAAATGAAATCAAACTCTTATTCAATTAATTGGTCGGTATTGGCTTTTAACGGATTAATTGCCTTGCTATTTGGTTTAATGGCTATTTTCTCTCCATTAGACACTCTGAAAGTTATTATTATGTATTTCGGCATTGTTATGATTATTGTGGGTATTGCAATGATGTTTGGGGTATATTCAAGCATGAAAAACAAATTAAATTATGGAACCGATTTAATTAGCGCCATAGTTACAATTGGGCTTGGTGTGGTTCTGTCATTTTTTACAGAAAAAACTCTTGAAATTTTTGTGTTTATTGTCGGAATCTGGGCAATTCTACTTGGTATTGGCCAATTAATTATTATGGCAAGCCTAGAAACCAAGGGTGATAAACGGTTTCTACTTTACAGCGGCTTATTTACTATAATTTTTGGGATACTTCTCTTTTTTAATCCTTTTGCCCTGGCATCCGTTTTTGTTGTAATTATAGGTGTTATGTCCATTATTATTGGGATTGTGCTGATTTCGTTTGCTTTTAAACTAAAGAATCTTCAGAATAGCAAATAAAGAAATTTAATGGTATAGGTTGAAATTAGCGTTTGAATTTAAAACCTAATATCTAATACTCGAAGCTGGAGTGTTGTTGAGCCTAGCCATGTATTTTCATCAATGTGATAACATATTTCAAAGGGTGTACCCTTTTCCATTTCTTCCAAATGGCGACCCTGATTAAAGGCAATTGCGGGCACAGGATTCCCTGTTCTGTCAGGATGTACTACGGAAAATTTTAGGTGTTTGTTGTCTTTCTTTCCAACAAGTTTTGCAAAACCTGTATCAATCACATTTTTTGTTTGAAAAACAGGTGACATATTGCCAGGGCCGAAAGGGGCAAATTGCATTAGAATTTTATAAAACTTAAAATTAATATCGCTAATAAATAATTCGGCATCTATTTCTATTTCAGGAACAAGCATATCCTCCGAAATATGTTTATCAGCATAATCCTGAAACTTACTAATAAATTCATCAAGATTTTCAGGCTTAAGGGCAAGGCCTGCGGCGTATTTGTGTCCGCCGAAGTTTTCAAGAAGATGGCTTGTTGAATCTATTGCATCATAAATATCAAAATTTTTGACAGATCTGGCCGATCCAGAAAGTATTCCATCTGCTTTTGTTAGTACAATTGTTGGTCGATAATAGCTGTCAATTAGACGAGATGCAACAATCCCGACAACACCCTTGTGCCAATTATCATTATAAACTATTGTTGCTTTTTTATTGTTAATGTTTTTGTCTTCATTGAGAATCTGTAATGCTTCTTTGGTAATATTACTGTCGAGCTCTCGACGGGTTGTATTCAAATCATTAATTTGTTTGCCTAGTTTCTCGGCGTATTCTATATTGTTGCTGATCAACAATCGTACTGAATCTGTGGCACTTTCAATTCTGCCAGCAGCATTAATCCTTGGACCAAGCAAAAATACCAGATCACTAACAGTAATTTTCTTTTTAAAATATTGGTCTTCTCCCAGGCTCATTTTTTTGCCGACACCTGCAGATTTAAGCAATGATTTAACTCCAATACGTGGCTCTTTATTCAGATTCTTTAAACCGAAATAAGAAAGTGTTCTGTTTTCACCAACCATGGTAACTACATCAGCAGCAATACTTATTGCCACAAGATCGAGGCACGAGTAAATCTTTTCAACAGGTATCTCAGATCGAATCGAAAGTGCCTGAATTAATTTAAACCCAACTCCTGCTCCTGACAATTCTTTAAAGGGATAGTTACAGTCGGGTTGTTTGGGGTCAAGAACGGCTACTGCATCAGGAATAATTTCACCGGGTCGATGATGATCGCAAATTATAATGTCAAGACCTTTCTTCTTTGCATAGTCAACCTTTTCAACAGCCTTAATACCACAGTCGAGAGAAATTAGAAGTTTATATCCATGTTCAACAGCATAATCAATTCCAATATAGGATATACCGTACCCTTCTTTATATCTATCGGGAATATAAAAATCAACTTTTTTGTGAGTGTTTTTCAAATATGAATAAACTATACTTACTGCTGTAGTTCCATCTACATCATAATCACCGTAAACCATAATTTTTTCACCCGTGGTTTTGGCTGAGATTACCCGTTCAACAGCTTTGTCCATATCCTTCATCAGGAATGGATCCAATAGATCAGTAAGTTGTGGTCGAAAAAAAGACTTAGCATCTTTATAGGTAGTAATCCCTCGGAAAATTAGTAATGTGGTAAGTATAGTATTTATATTAAGCTCTTTGGATAGCCGCTCAACTACCTCGTGATCAGGTTTTTCTCTAAGCACCCATCGCTTTTTCATAGCTTACTTTCTTTGGAGTGTAAAGATAGCTAAATATCAACTAAAATTCCGACGAGCCAAAGCTATTGATCGCCTTAAATCTGTTTATTGCTTTAACTAAAACACAATCAACTAGTTTTAATTTTTTGTTAATTGAATTTTTATTGATTGGAAAACTAATAATGTGTATTTTCAGTTATTTATTATCAATTATATATCCATTGAGCTTCACGATAGGTACATTGCAATTGAAACACCAATAAAAGTTCCAATTACATACCCTAGTATTCCGACAAGGATGCCGGTGTAACTAGTTTTTTTCGTCCCATGGATGCCGCCATTGGTGCCGCTACCGAAGGCCCCATTATGTTTGCTGCAGATGAAACAACTACTTCATAAACATCTAGTTTGAAAAGTTTCGCTAAAGAAACCAAAAACACAAAATGGAAAAGCATTATTGTAATGTAGAATAATAGTACGGAGGGGCCAATACTTAATATTTGCTCAATATTGGTCGCTGCTCCAATTACTGCTAAAAACACATACATCATCCACATGCCAAGTGAAAAAGATGTTTTCTCTAAAGCAATTAGTTTTTTTGGAAACAGATTAGCTGCAACAACCGCAAAAATTGTAATTAAAAGTAGGCTCAAATTAAGATCTGTTTGTAGTAGATTTTGTAATGGGGGGGGCAATTATATTGCCCATGGCAGCAATTAATGCTGCAATAAATAACGAAACGGCAATTCGCTCCATTGTAATTGGGAATTTTTCTTCCAGTTGCTTTTCATCTTTATCCTCAAGATTTTCCTTCTTTGGCTTTACAAAAAACCGTGAGAGAAAAATAATAGAAGGGGTTAAAAACAGAAATAAAGTGTATAAATTAGATACAAAATTGTCAACGGCGATTGTTGCTGTAAACATGGGATTTGTACTAAAATTCAATATTTTGGCAGCAGCAATAAAATTAACACTACCACCTATAAGAGTAGCCGCAATAACACCTGCGGTATTTCCAGAATCCTCCCCCAGATCGATAAAGCTATAAGCAATAAAACATCCTATTACAATACCTATTGCTCCAATAATATATGCTACTAGTAGCTTTCCACTTTCCTTTATTATTTTTGTAATATTGGTGCTAAATAATAACATTGGAATTGAAATAGGAATAAAGTAGCTGAATACCATCTCGTATACATCCACTTTAATGTTCGGATTAGAAGCAACTGGAACTACTCCTGCCATTGATAGTAAAGACATAGAAATCATAGTTACAAGTATGCCAGAAAGTTTGCCAAACCACTTTTTATATTCAGAATAAATACCTAGGGCCGCTGCGCCGATAACCATTAAAAACAAAACTACGTGGCTGTCGGGGGATATTAATGACTCCATAATGCGCTTTAATTATTTTAGCGCCGAAGATATGGTTTATTTAAGAATTAGTTAGAAATTAAAAATGATTTAAACAACGTCAGAAAAAAGTTGGTTATTCAAATTAGTGAGCTCTTTTTAACTTGCCAATTCAATGGCTCTAGGAAAAAGTATGTTGTTTTCAAGGTGAACATGAACATGTAGATCGTCTTCAAATTCTTGAAGCATTTTAAATGCGACCTGATACGTTGCACAACCATCTTCCGGCACTTGATAAGACTTTGTTTTCCTGTTTATTTCATCCATAGCTTTTCCGGCATTATCATGCTCTTCCAACATACGCGTAATCTCACTTACAATTGTCTTCTTTGCTGTCGGTGATTCATTTAAAACCATTTCTTTAATTGCAGGAAAAAGAATTTCCTCCTCGTTTTTCGAGTGAGGTATAAGTGCGTCATTTATTTTGCTAAATAGGTTTGCAACAACAATTAATTCAGGATGGTGTTCTCCATGTACAGTTGCTATTTTTTCTGTATAAAATACTATTTCAGGTAAATTTTTTGCAACAAATTTATGATGCGTATTAACAATGTAATCACATAAAAATCCTAATTCCCATTCTTTGAAATTAATGGAATTGTTGGTTGGTTCCTTTTCAAGGTTTTTCAATTCTAATGCTAATTCTTCTTTATTGATTCCTTTTTCAAGGCAAGCCTCTTCAAGACTTTGTTTTCCTCCGCAACAAAAATCAATACCTGCATTTTTAAAAACTGATGATGCTCTAAAATCGTTTGCTACAATTTCACCAACTGTTAATTCGTCTATTTTTTTTATTTCCATCTCTGATATATTTTGTTTTTTGAATTTGCAAATATATTAAATGTTTAATAAAAGACATCAATGTCTTTTATTTGTTTGATGGTTGTAAGAATCCAAGAAATTAAATAATTGAGGTTTACCAGCTATTGACCTTAGCTCTACTTCTTTAAAATTCCAGAATAATACTTAACAAACCAAAAATGGTATCCATTTCCTTGTTTTTTATAGTTTTGCCAGCGCTGTACACAAAGGTCCATTAACAAAAAAGAACCCTATGAAATCGTTAACAATTAAAGAAATCAACGAAATATTAAAAGGTGAATTGGTTGGAGATACTAATCAGCGGATAATAGGAGCTGAGCAACTTGACAAAGCGTCTAATAATCACATTTCATTTATTGGAAGTTCGAAATATGCATTGTTATGGGATACGTCAAAAGCCTGTGCGGCAATTGTTAATGATAAACTGGAAATTGAACCAGGTGAAAATCGTGCATTAATTAAAGTAAATAATGCAGATCTGGCTATGGCTAAGTTATTGGAAGTGTTTGACCCTGGTCTTCCTCAGGTTGATTATGACATTCATCCAACAGCTGTTATTCATGAATCAGCAACAATGGGAAAAGGTTGTAAAATTGGTGCGGGTAGTTACATTGGCAAAGATGTTATTTTGGGCGATAGCGTTGTTTTATTTCCTAACGTTACAATTCTAGATGAAACCAAAATTGGTAATGGTACTGTTATTTGGTCGGGGACCGTTATTCGAGAGCGTTGCGAAATAGGGCAATTTTGTATTTTTCACACTAATGTAAGCATTGGTGCTGATGGATTTGGTTATCGTCCGAGTGAAGATGGCAAAGGGCTTGTTAAAATTCCTCATATTGGGAATGTTATTATTGGAAATGGGGTTGTAATTGGAGCAGGCTCATGTGTTGACCGTGGCAAGTTTAGTTCGACAATTATTGGAGATGGGTGTAAGATTGACAATCTTGTTCAGGTTGGCCATAATTGTGTAATGGGCCGTTCATGTATTATGGCGGGCAACAGTGGTTTGGCGGGATCAGTTACTTTAGGTGATGGCGTTATAATTGGAGGAGGTGCTTCTATAAAAGACCACACAACAATACACGATGGAGCCATTGTGGGTGCGGGTTCTGGTGTTATGAACGATGTACCTGCCGGAAAGACGGTATTGGGTTATCCTGCAACAGATTCTAGAGAAATGCTTAAACAGTGGGTCGCCTTACGCAAACTAGGCAAAACTTGATTTATAGATTCATATCAAAAAATAGGTGTCGTTTCTATTATATCTAGGATATATCTTTTAATCCATACACTTTGGTATGTGAAGCCCAGCCAGGACACCATGTGCGATGCCATTCCATTGCTTTATCAAAGGTTGATCCGGGTTTTTTGTGAGCGAATTTGCATATGCCGCAGTTATAACAAAGTGTTGACCAGCCGCGAGTTGCAAGTCCATGTATTTCTTTCTTTTGGGTAGTTTCTTTAATTGTTTCCATGACTTTTCGTTTTTAGTAATTATTAATTTGTTGTTTCATCTTTATGGACGTAAGTCTTTTTAGAAAGGATACGCTTTGGCATTATTTTTTTTTCACAGCCGATTAATAATTATATTTCTGGTTGCGATATTTAAAGTCTATTCATGCACCACTTTTCTGTCATTTCAAGCTCATAAAGATCCTCGTAAATTTCATTAGCACTTTCAATGGCTATTGAACAAGTGTTGAATGGGATATCATCAATGTAATCTTCTTCTTCAAAAACAAATTCATGGTTTTTTAAAGAGTCAAATATAATTTCTGTGCTGATTGGGATATCATCAATATGGGGCTCATCTTTAAATGTAAAGTCAGATAATATTACGCTAAAGGTAATGATTACAGAAATCAGGATAAGCATCATTGTGTTATTTAGTTTTGTTTTCATGATTTATGTTTTGTGATAAATTCTTAGTTGTTTTTACTATATAGACGTACAATTAGAAAAAAGATGCATTCAATTTAGCGATTCATTGTTAGAAAGTTATTTTATTTGCTTTCCGGGTTTTGTTGGCCAATGTTATAACGTAAGCAAAAGAGCTTAGTCATATTATATTTGGACATTATTCTAATTCATCTTACAGAACTGATAATTTGGAATATGTCAAAATATTTATTAGTTTGTATATAATAATTTGTTTTAAATAATTAGAATCTTACTAAATATACTAAATTTTCTGCGAATTTTATTACTTAATTAAAAAGGAGGTTATATGAAACTAATTTGTTTACACTTATTAAATGCTGCGATTGTCTTATTATTAATAGCCGGATGTAGAAATCCTCAGGCTGAGGAGCTGGCTATGCTAAAACAGACGAATTTAGAACTAAATGAACTTGCCGCGCCCCCACCGGCATCAATGGATATTTTTTATCCACCAATTGCAATGGCACCAATTTTTTTTAAAATGTTTGAGATGAACACTCCGTTTACGGGAATTGTTGTCGATCTGTTTGAAAATGACTTTGAGAACGTGCTAGTTGATTTCGAAAATTTTAAAGCCCAATATATTGAAGTTTCAAAAATGGTTCCTGAATGGAAAAACAGATTTCCAATGGGTGTTGTTGATGAACTTGGAAAGGCGCTTGAGACTAAAGATCCAGGCAAGATAATGCCAGCCTATGAAGCTGTTGGACAAGTTTGTTTTGATTGTCATGCTGCCAACATGACTAAAGTTCAACTGAAATATCACTGGAGAGACATGAGCACAATACTTGTTCAGGATCCTCTCACAAAGGAGGAAATCCCATTTTCATTGTTTAATATAAATTCTATTCAAGCACAAAATGCCCCTCAATTACCTGAAGATATGGCGCCAAGAACAGAAACTTTTTCTAACTTTGATGAAACATTTGTTGAACCTCAAACAAATGAGAGAGTTTTTCCAGGAGATTATTCAATGAATGAAGATGGAAGCCAATCATGGGATGGAGAATACAGGCACTGGCATGTAACACCCACGGGAGATACAATTGTTTCTTTCTTAAATGAAGCACAAGCAAAATCATTTAGAGATAAACAAAATAAACAAATGAGTTCAAGAGGAATAATGGATTTGGTTTATGACATCACGGATCCTTCATTTGGTTTAGTTCCATATAGGCCAGGTAATGATACAATTCCTTTAGTAGATGATATTGCAATAAAGAACAAAGTAAATAAAATAACCAAATTAGAAGCAAATATTATAGAGAATACAGTTAATCAAATTAATGCAACAACTTCTGGATGGATCTGTGATCAATACATGACTCAAATGGGACATATTGATTTTTTTGGAGTTTATGATATTGATAACTCGGGTTTATCTTCAGGAGCAAACTTAGAATATGATTTTTCAACAAATGGGGATTGGGAAAATGTAGCTTATGGAGTGAGAACTACAACCACGGATGGAGTACCACATGCTATCTGTGGGAATTTTGTTGGTGCAGAAAATTTGGAAGATAATGATGTAACAGATTTTAATCAATGGTATTTCTGGGAACCTCAAACTGATCAACAAGTTGTTCCAGGAGATTATTCAATGGATGCAAATCACTCAGTACAAATAGATTGGTATGGGTATGAATATAATTCAATTTGGAATCAGTGGGGACATTCAATAAGGAATGTATTACAATATGATCTTTTGGCAGGAAATCCAACATTAACTTTTCAAGATCCAGATCTAACAACCTACTGGGATCCAATGCTTCAAGTAGAATATCCTGATGATCAAACACATGAATTTCCTGCAGATATTTCTGTAGCAGCAAATGGAGAACCAGATAGTTTGTATGCTGGAACGGTTTATTCACATTCAGATGTTTCAGATCAAACAAATGATGGTTCTTGTTCTGATGTAACTTATTTAGTGACGAGAACATGGAATGGGATGGTGGGAGATTATAATTCTTCAAATACAGCTTCAGCAACTCATGATCAATTAATTAACGTACAAGACACACAAGGAGCATATGTTTTAACAACTCCTTTCAATCAAGGAGACACCCTTTACAGATCCAACAGAAGAAGAATGGGCAGAATTCGGAGATAACAGCCAACTTTCAATAGAAAGAAAATTCGATAAAGAAATAGTTTATGAAGATGATATCAGTAGGATTTGGGAAATGAATCAATAGGGAGAAGATCTTTGTCTAAATGATCCTCAAGATTATTTCAATTATTTTGTACATATACCAAAGACTGTTGGAATTTCAGAAAAGGTAGCTCCTCCAAAACCTGACAATGCTTATGTTTATCCAAATCCTTCTAATGGTAAGTTTACACTCGAATATATATCAAATGATACCCAACCTTTAGAGACAATTCTTTACAATATGCATGGACAAGTTGTTCAAGAAAAAGTTTACAAAGGACTAGTGCCTGGTAAAAATAATATTGAATATGGATTAACCGACGCTAAACCAGGAATGTATATTTTGAAAACAAAAAAAGGGATGCATTTTGAAACTGAGAAGATTAACATTAAATAAAGTAATTCTTAAAATGGGAAATAAAACAAAAATTTTTGACTTAGAAGGAAAAGTCAGAGAAGCAATATGGTAATCAAAAACTCATTAAGTCAATGGGTTCTGCTAAAAGAGAGAGTGATATTAATCAACTTGAGAGTTTAGCTCGAAAAGAGATAGAAAGACTTACTAAACAAAAGGCTATTGAGTTCACTTATGATCAGGATGAAGACCATATTAGTTTTGTTCGCAAAAGTATTCAAGCAGTTCGCATTGTAGGGACAGAACTTGTTTTAGTAAACATATTCAATGAAATAGGTTTCAATCAGATCCCGGAAAAACTTTTACGTCATCTGATAATTTCCAGATTACTCTACCCGGGCAGCAAACTAAGAACTATTGAGTATTTGTCAAGGCATTATCAGGAGCATTACCCTATGTCATCAGTTTACCGCTATCTGGACAAACTCAATCAGGGATACAAAGAACAATTGCAACTAATAAGTTATCAGCACACCTTAAAACTTTTTAAAGGTGTTTTATCAGCTATCTTCTATGATGTCAGCACTTTGTACTTTGAGGCTTCCAGAGAAGATGAACTAAGAAAACTAGGGTTTAGTAAAGATGGAAAACCACACTGCCCTCAAATTGTTCTTGGATTATTGGTTACTACCGGAGGTTATCCTTTAGCATTTGAGATGTTTGAAGGAAACAAATATGAAGGAGAAACGCTTATTCCTGTGCTAGAGCACTTCAAAAAAAGATATAATCCTGGTAAGTTGGTTGTGGTTGCAGATGCAGGGCTTCTGTCAAAGAACAATATAGAACAGTTACTAAGCCATGGTTATGAATTTATTCTGGGCGCAAGGATAAAAAACGAAACAAAACAACTAAAAGATCAGATTATTTCTAAGAAGTGGGCAAGTGATACTATCCACGAATTTGAAAAAGAAGAACGGACAAAACTAATTGTAAGTTACTCTGAAAAACGGGCTAGAAAAGATGCAAACAATAGGGACAATGGAATTAAAAGACTTCAAAAGCGAATCATCTCTGGCAAGTTAACTAAAGAAAACATAAACAATAGAGGGTACAACAAGTTTTTAAAAATTGAAGGAAACGCTACCATACGTTTGGATTTAGGGAAAATAAACCATGACAGTAAATGGGATGGCCTAAAAGGCTACATCACCAATGCTTCTTTAAATGCTAAGCAAGTAATTGAACAATACAGGCAGTTATGGCAAATAGAGAAGGCATTCAAGATATCTAAAACAGATCTTAAAGTTCGCCCCATTTATCATAGAAAAGCAAGTAGAATAGAAACTCATTTGCTAATTGCATTCTGTAGTTATAAACTATACAAAGAGTTTGAAAGGCAACTCTCCGTAAAAAAAACAGGCTTAAGCCCTGAAAAGGCATTAGATATCCTAAAATCTATTTATGGAGTTAAAACAACATTACCCATTTCTAATAAAACAGTTGAAATAGTAATGGCTAACACCATAGAACAAAAAGAGTTACTTGCTGTTTTTAATATCGAATTTTAGCTTTAGGTGACCCATTTGGCGAAAACAGGAAACTGTTCATCATCATGAGTCTTGACATAGAAAGCCACTTTTTCGAGAGAAGTAATCATATCAATTTCTTCTAAGAAAATACTTTTTGGTACATTAACTCGCTTTGGAGCATAGTTAAGTATACCTTTAACTTTTGCCTTAACAAGCTGTTCGCATACTTCAACTGCATTTACTGCTGTCACAGTGATTATCCCAATCTTAATGTTCTTTTCTTTAACAATCTTTTTAAGGTCTTTTACATCGTAAATTTCAATTCCTTTAAAATCAGTGCCTATTTTTAACCTATCATTATCGAAACAAGCAGACATGGAGAGTCTAGTTCTTTTACCGTTAAAGTAGTTAACTATTGATTTTCCAAGTCTTCCCATGCCAACAGCACACACATTAATTACCTCTTCGCTGTCAATAATGCTTCCGATCAAATCAATCAGTTCTTGAATATTATAACCCATGCGAATTGTTCCGGTATAACCAATAAGCATTATATCCCGCCTTACCTGAGCTGCAGTTATATGTTGAATTTTTGCTATTTCATGTGAGAAGATATGAGTTTTCTCATCGGCCAAACATAGTAAAAGAGCCCTTCTGTATTGGCTTAGCCTGCCAATTGTTTTATGGGGTAAGTGTTTCATAGCACAGTTAGATGTTACTAGTTTCAATAGTTATTATACAAAAATACAATGTTGTACCAGTAATGCAAGAAAAATGTTAATTAATTAACAGTACTGAATATTAACATGATTGGATTTTTGATCTTTTTCCAAAGAAGGATTCTGTTTTTTAGCCAACTTTGGCATTAAAGATTTTAAGCTTATGGGGAGGGTGTATTTGTGTTTGCTTATTTCTCTACTTTGAATTTGCTTTTTAGCCAGTTTATCCAATCTTTGAGCCCATCCTCGGTTTTGGCAGAAAGCTCAATAAATTCAATGTTTTGGTTAGTCTGCATGGCATATTTTTTCGCTTTCTTCACGTTAAAATCAACATAGGGTAACAAATCTGTCTTATTGATAATACACAGGTCTGATGATTCAAACATATTTGGATATTTAGCCGGTTTGTCATCTCCTTCGGTTACGCTTATAACTACGATCCGGAAGTTTTCTCCGAGGTCAAACATGCTGGGACAAACCAGGTTGCCAACATTTTCAATAAATAATATAGAATTTTCTTTGGGCTCTAATTTCTTAACTGCTAAATTCACCATAGAAGAATCAAGGTGACACCCTGATCCTGTATTTATCTGAACGACAGGTGCCCCTGTATTTTTAATTCTTTCAGCATCATTCATTGTTTGCTGATCACCTTCAATTACGAATACAGGAAGTTCATCCTTTAAACCAGAGATGGTTTTTTCAAGAAGTGTTGTTTTGCCAGATCCGGGTGAGCTAACTAAGTTTATGCTAATTATATTCTTGGCATCAAAATAACCCCTGTTGCGTTCTGCTAATAAGTTATTCTTTTTTAATATATCCTGTTCAAGAATAATTTCTTTTGAGTGAGAATGATGGTGGTGGTAATCATGTGCATGTTTTTCATCATGAGTATGAATATAATCATACGTTAGGTTATCGTTAGAATATTCTATTGTTTCTTTATTATGAGGCCTCATAATCTTTACCTCATCACTTTCTGCGCATCCACAAGTACCACACATACTTTATCTCCTTTCTTAATAATTATACCTTTATTGAATTTTCAGTTTCAACTTTGATAGATTTTATTCGCATTTCTTTTCCCCGAATAAAACTACAATACGGATGATTGCATTCGGGACAAATGGAAAAATGATCATCTGTGTCATACGTGTTCCCACAGTTATTACATTTTGCAGATCCTGGTATTTCGATATATTTAATTATTGCGCCTGAAAGCCTTGTTCGTTTTTTTGCTTCGTCTAGTGCAAATTCCAACGCTTCCTTTACGACCCCAGATAATTTCCCAATTTCAAGTACTACTTCAGTAATGACTCCGTCAACCTTAATCGCCTCCTCTTCAGCGCTTTGAACCACGTTTAATGCAATTGAAAATTCATGCATAACACTTCATGTTGTTAGTTGCAAAGATATGTATTGTTAATTAATTAACAATACATTAGAATAAAAAAAACCGCTAACATAGCCAGCGATTCTTTATTCACTGCCATTTTATTCTAAGGTTTAATTGCCTCTATAGAAGCAGAAATTATATATTTATGAATGCTGGTTCCTGGGGACCATTCTCGAATAAACTCACTGCTTTCATCTTTGGGTTTAATTTCAATATTAATAAATCCTGCCTTTTTCAGCATTTGTTCAACTTCATTAAGGTTTGATGCGCCTGATACACATCCTGCATATAAGGCTATGTCGTTTTTGATTTCTTCTGGTAGTTCTGCGGTAGCAATTACGTCTGAAATAGCCAGTCTTCCACCACTTTTTAGTACTCTAAAAGAATCATTAAACACTTTTTGTTTTTCTGGTGAAAGGTTGATAACGCAATTTGAGATAATTACATCAGCAATGTTATCCTGAACAGGAATGTTTTCAATTTCCCCAAGTCTGAATTCAACATTATTGTATTTTCCCTTAATTGCATTTTTACGTGCTTTCGAAATCATTGTTGGGGTCATATCTATTCCAATTACTCTTCCATTCTGACCAACCTGGTTTGCAGCAAGAAATACATCAAATCCTGCCCCGCTTCCAAGGTCAATAACTGTTTCACCATCTTTTAGTGCAGCTATTGCCTGAGGGTTTCCACAACCAAGCCCCATATTTGAGCCTTCAGGAACATTTTTTAATTCTTCAAACGAATATCCGAGTTTTGAGGATATTTTGTCAAATGATGTTGATGTTGAGGGAGGGCAGCATTCGGTATCAACCTCAGGCCCACATCCACAACCAGTATAAGTAGAATTCGCTTCTGCGATTTTGCTGTAATTTTCTCTTACCGCGTCTCTGATTTTATTGGTGTTATTTTCCATTTTTATAGTTATTAGTTGTTTTTAAATCTTTTATCACTATATAGACGTGAAATGACAAAAAAGATGCAGATTAAATAAAATTGAGCTTACTTGGCTAGGACGGTTTCATTCAAATTAAGCTGCTCATCATTACAACAACAACAGCTTTTGGGGCTGATACTCAGAACCGTACCATACTTGTCAAACTGGTAATGGCAACAATTCATGAGCATGTCCTTTAACATTTTTCTGGCTCTTTGTATTCGTGATTTAGCTCCGGAATATGAAATGCCAATTTTTTTTGCATACTCTTTTTGGCTCATTCCTTCAAATTCTATTAAACAGATTGCTTCGCAAAATTCGGGAGATAATTCTTCCATCATTAAGACCATATCTTGCATTGCTTCTGACATCATGTTATCTGAAAAATTATCTTCAGGGTCATCGAATATATATTGCGATTTTTGGTCTTCCCTTTTTATGCTTCTAAAATGATCCACAATTAAATTCCGGGTTATTTGATAAACCCATGATTGAATTTTTGTATCATTATTAATCTGATCTATTTTTGCATGTACTTTAATAAATACGTCCTGTAGTATATCGTCTGCGATAGCTTCATTATGAACCTTGCTAATAATAAATGCTTTTAGCTTATTACTATATTGTATCCAGAGTTCTTCAGTTTTATTTTTCATGAATATAAATAATTAATATTTTTGATCATAGACTGAGCCTCCACCAAAAAGGATGCTGCCATATCAAAATTTGACATAGAGAAATGTATTTTACCTATTTCCAATAAATTATATACTATGTCATTCATGTTATCAATCTTTCGACACATATCAAGCTCTTGTTGGTTATACTTCGGTGCTTTTTTATATTTCTTTTGAAGGTGCTTCTTTTTTCTGCAGTTCGCATATTTGTGTGGCTAACCAGTAAAATAATTGAAAGACAAATTATATCTCTAAAGATATACAAGTTTTCTCAAAATGGGATTTGGTTAATGGGTGGAGTTGTTGTATTGGTGCGATTATTAGTTCCCCGGTTCTGTTCTAAAATAAACTAAGCTGGTTTCCAACCAGTGCGTTTTCTAGCTTTAGTAATTTCATTTTTGCCTCCAAACCACCGGCATAACCCACCATGCCGCCATTGCTTCCAATAATTCTATGACATGGAACAATTATTGAAATTGCGTTTGCACCATTTGCTGAAGCGATTGCCCGAATTGCCTTCTCGTTTTTTAGTTCTTTTGCAAGCCTTAAATAGGTGTTTGTTTTCCCATAAGGAATTTCCTGTAGCGCCCCCCAAACTTCTTTCTGAAAATCAGTTCCAATTAATAGAAGCGGAATATTAAACTTGATTTTATTACCCTTAAAATATTGTGTGAGTTGAGCAATTGTTTCTGTAATTATGTTTGAGCTTTGCTCAATATAGTCGGCATTTGTTCTGTTCTTCAATCTGGAATCAATCGAAGTTCTCTTTTTTCTGTAACGCCAGTCACACAAACACAATTTATCATTAAACGAACCCAAAATAAGTTCACCGATTGGTGAACTATAATATTCTGTTTTGATAAGGTTTTGCACAGTTTATCTATTTGTGTAATGGTAGATCACTACAAATATTATTAAAATAGTTAATCTTAAATATGCTGACAAAATGATTTTGTAGGCCTTAATTCTCAACAGGACCTAGCAGCTCGGCAAGCTTGTCTTGAAGTTCTTGTCCTCGAAGATTTTTTTCTATAATTATTCCATCAGGGTCAATAAGAATGTTTTGTGGAATGCTTTTAATCGCATAAAGTTCAGCTGCCGCACAGCTCCAATATTTAAGATCCGAAACATGTGTCCAGTTAAGGCTGTCTTCCTTAATTGCCTCTACCCACTTATCATGATCTTTATCAAATGATACGCCGACGATATCAAATCCTTTGTCATGAAATTTGTTGTACGCCAATACAATATTGGGGTTTTCTGCACGACATGGTCCGCACCATGAGGCCCAAAAATCTACTAGCACATAATTACTATTAGTAATAGATGAAAGAGGAATGGGGATTCCTTCGGGGCTATCAAGAGCAAAGTCTACAAATGGCTATCCAACTGCTGTTCTTTTTAATGTGGCAAGATGATTTTTCAGCTTTTTAACGTATGAACTTGAATCAATTGATGGGTTAAAACTGCCAACAATTATGTCAAGATCTTCGAGATCAAGTTTATATGAGTTACTAAGAGCTAAAAATGCCGACACAACATTGTCATTATTGTTAACTGCATATTTTATTAAATAGTCTGTTTTTTCGCCCTCAATAAGGTTGTATTCTTCTTCGATTTCCGCCATTCGGACAGTATCGTTATTTTTGTGTGCCACGCCATATTGTTTGCTTAACAACGATGTTTGCTCATTGAGTTCTTTTAGTGAATCGTTATATGCCTCAAAACTATCATGAGATAGAGATCCTGATATAACAGGATTTTTCGGATCATCCATGTCTGCCTGAACAACAATATCTCCCGCCTCAACAAACAACCGGAAATAAGTCCGGGTGTCCTTAACCTTTAGGTAATAAAATTCAGGCATTTCAATGGTTCCTGTAATTGTACCAATACCCTTTATAAGTTGGGCCGAGTCGTAATTTACCATTTCTCCGCCTTCGCGTTTGCTTAAATATATTATACTGGAGTCGCCCTTAGCGATATCCAATGAAATAGTAAAATTATGTTTTATATGTTTTTCACAAGATGTGCTGATTCCTATTACAATAGAAACGATTAAAATGAGATAAAATAATTTTCGCATAATACAATTGTTTGGTTTGTGCAAAGTTACGAATAGCCTTTAAGGTTTATTAATTATTTAACAATTTTTTCTTTATTCACGTTAATTCACAACAGGATAAATAAGTTTCTGTGATTATTGTTTATATTTTTACCGCTCCGTTTTTATCAAGAATAATGAAAATATTAATTTTATGTACAGGAAATAGCTGCCGAAGCCAAATGGCTGAGGGATTTTTGAAATCTTTCAACCAGGGCTTAAACGTCTTTTCGGCCGGTACTGTTCCTGGTGTAAGTGTACATCCGTTGGCCATAAGCGTTATGAAAGATATTAATATTGATATTAGTACTAATTTTCCGAAATCGGTTAAAGATTTTTTGTCGGAAGACTTCGATTATGTAATCACTGTTTGTGGGGGCGCTAAGGAAAGTTGTCCTGTTTTCGGTGGAAAGGTCAAAAACACTATTCATTTTGGTTTTGACGATCCTGCAGAAGCTTCTGGAACAGATGAAGAAATCATGAATGAGTTTATTAGAATCAGAAATGAAATAGAACATGATTTTACAATATTTTATAATGAGCTATTAAAACCATTGATATAATGCCATCACAAATTAAAAAACTTTCATTTTTAGATCGCTACTTAACTCTGTGGATTTTTACAGCAATGTTTATCGGTGTTGGTTCTGGATATGTTTTTCCTACAATTGCAGCCTACTGGAATAGTTTTAATAAAGGAACAACCAATATACCTATAGCGATAGGCCTCATTGTTATGATGTTCCCTCCATTAGCAAAAGTAAAATATGAAGAACTGAAAGATGTATTTCGTAACCGGAAAGTTTTGCTATTATCGATGGTCCAAAACTGGATAATTGGCCCTGTGTTGATGTTTGCGCTCGCAATCATATTTTTACACGATTATCCACAGTATATGACTGGGCTTATTTTAATTGGGCTGGCAAGATGTATTGCAATGGTAATTGTGTGGAATGACCTGGCAAAGGGTGACACCGAATATGCTGCCGGACTTGTTGCTTTCAACAGTATTTTTCAAATACTATTCTTTTCTATTTACGCCTATTTCTTTATTACTATTCTCCCGGAGAAAATTGGATTGCGAGGATCAGAAATAGATATTACTATTGGCCAGATTGCAGAAAGTGTTTTAATATATCTTGGAATACCTTTCCTCGCAGGTATAATAACTCGCTACTCATTAATTAAGATAAAAAGTAAGGGCTGGTATCAGCGTAGTTTTATACCAAAAATAAGCCCGTTAACGTTGGTTGCTTTGCTTTTTACTATTTATGTAATGTTCTCATTAAAGGGCGAGTATATTGTACAGCTTCCGCTGGATGTTGTTCGTATTGCGATTCCGTTAATTATATATTTCGTAGTTATGTTTTTTGTATCGTTCTATATCAGCCGAAAAATGGGAACAGATTACAAAAAAACGGCCACCCTTTCGTTCACCGCCGCAAGTAACAATTTTGAGCTTGCAATTGCTGTTGCAATTACTGTTTTTGGAATTAACTCTGGGGAAGCCTTTGCGGCAGTAATAGGCCCTTTGGTTGAGGTACCTGTATTAATAGCTCTCGTTAATGTTTCTTTGAAAATGAAGGCTAAATATTTTTAACTACAAATTATAAATCATTTCTCTTTGTTCATGCTTTCTTTCCAAAGCTGATTAAATGATTTTGGTGCTATTTCAGGAAGATCACGACGTGGACCCCAGCTTTTGTTAATTGCTGTCTTTAATAACTTGTTTTTTGATTTACCCGTAAGCATATCGAGTAGTTTTCTAGATTTCAATGCTCTCGATGAAAGTTTAATGCTTCTTTTTTCAAAAAATGTATGAAAGCCCTTTTTAACAGCATGATTTCGGTTAGCAAGTAATAGTTCGTGAAGGGGTATTTTTACAGGACACACTGTTGTACAGTTTCCGCAAAGTGATGAAGCAAAGCTTAGGTGCTTATACTTTTTCATGCTTTTCAAATATGGCGTTATTACTGAACCTATTGGTCCGCTGTAAGTTGTGTTGTATGTATGACCACCAATATTTTTATATACAGGACATGCGTTTAAACAAGCGCCACATCTAATACATAACAAAGCTTGACGTTGTTTTTCCTCTTTAAGCAGATTAACCCTGCCATTATCCAGTAATATCAAATACATATTATCGGGGCCATCTTTTTCTCCATTTTTGCACGGCCCACTAATTATCGAATTATAAACAGTCATCGCCTGGCCGGTTCCATGAGTTGATAATAAAGGCCAATACAAATCAAGGTCTTCAAGTTTAGGTATTATCTTTTCTATTCCGGCAATAGCAATATGAACTTTTGGAAACGACATTGATAACATGGCATTACCTTCATTTTCTGTTAATGCTATGGCTCCTGTATCAGCAATTAAGAAATTAGCTCCGGTGATTCCTAAATCCGCATCTGTGAACTTCTCGCGTAAATAATTTCGTGTATATAAAGTAAGTTCTTCAGGCGACATATCATCAGGCGTATTAAACTTTTCGTTGTATAATAATGCCACGTCTTCTTTAGACATATGCATTGCCGGCGTAACAATATGATACGGTTTTTGTCCTGCTTGTTGTACAATAAATTCACCAAGATCTGTTTCTACAACATCAATATCACAATTTTCTAAAGCTTCATTGAGCTCTATTTCTTCAGTGATCATTGATTTTGATTTTACCGCAGATTTAAGGTTATGGTTTCTGGCTATTTTGATTATTTCTTCCAAGGCTTCTTCTGAATCTTCAGCCCATATAATTTTACCACCATTAGCAATAAAATTAGCTTCAAATTCTATTAGATATCGATCGAGTTCATTAATAACTTTGTATTTGAAAAATCCAACACGTTCTTTGGCGATATCAAGGTTACTATAATTCTTTTTACCAGAGTCAACAGCATTATTATATTTTCCTATATTAAATTTTATCTTATCGCGGTGCGCCTCATCAAATGCAACTTTTTCAGAGGCTGCTAGAAATGAATTATTTTCAATACTGTTTTTCACTTATCGATTACTATTTCAAAATTTTAGAAATTTTGTTTACCCGTTGCAAATGTCTGCCACCCTCAAAATCGGTTGATAAAAATATTTCGACAATCCTCCATGCTTGATCAAAAGGAACAAATCTTCCGGGTATAGACAATATATTTGCTTTGTTGTGCATTCTTGATAACATTGCCTGTTCTTCGTTCCAGCATAAAGCTGCTCGCACATTATTATATTTATTAGCTGTAATTTGAGCACCATTACCGCTTCCACATATTATTATTCCGATATCATATTCACCATCATTAATCGCTTTTGATAATGGATGAATAAAGTCGGGATAATCTACACTTTCATCTGAAAAGGTTCCAAAATCCTTAATTTTATAATTGGCATCTTCAAGCTTCCTTTTGATAAATTCCTTCATCTTAAATCCGCCATGATCAGAAGCAATAGCTAAAACCGTGCTACTTTTTATCATTGTTAATAAATTAGTGAACAAAAGTAGCCAAATTTTATTGTTGAAAATTAAACTAACTGAAAATCATTATATTTAAAAATTAAATAAAATTAGATAAACAATCTAATGATTTAACAATCAAAAATTTACTATTTATAACTAGTTTGTTGTTAATATCTGTTTAATTTTGTTGGAAACTTTGTAATAAATAAGGCTTTATTAACATTGCTTTAAATCAATTATTAATGTTGTATAAAATAGATGTTTTTTACCAAAAGATATTATCAGATGTTAACATGAATTATTAAACATTAGTAAATAAAATTATCACTAATGTGTAAATTTATTGTATGTTAATTACTTTGTCAAATTATTAATTGTTAGTTTATTATAAGGTTATATTTTGTAAGTAAATTGTTAGTAAAATACATATATTGTAAAATCAAAATAATACTGTATTAAGTAATCAATAAAGTTAACCGGATATTATTAATAAGTATTTCTTTTATTAATAAAATATATAAATGTAAATAATTGTTAATATTAATTATCTCTTTAACTTTAAACTATAATTGCAAATTATAAGAAGTGAATTATACAACAGAAATATTAAAACTTAAAAATGAGAAACACGCATTAATTCTTGCCCATTTTTATCAAATACCCGAAATACAAGAATTGGCTGATTTTGTTGGAGACAGTCTTGGTTTAGCGCAAAAAGCTGCCGAAGCTGATGTAGATTTGATAGTTTTTGCAGGTGTTCATTTTATGGCCGAAACGGCAAAAATGTTAAATCCTGATACGCTGGTTATTCTTCCTGATTTAGAAGCAGGTTGTTCATTAGCAGAATCATGCCCTGAAGATAAATTTAAAGAATTTAAAAATAAGCATCCTGACCACATAGTTATTTCATACATAAATACCACAGCAGCAATTAAAACACTTACAGATATTGTTTGTACTTCAGGTAATGCAGTTCAAATTGTTGAATCCTTGCCTAAAAATGAAAAAATCATTTTCGCACCTGATAAAAATTTAGGGGGATATATTAACAGAATTACTGGGCGGAATATGGTATTATGGAATGGTACTTGTGAGGTTCATGACATATTAACAACTGAAGCAATTATTAAACTTAAAGAAGACAATCCTGATGCTAGTATAATAGCTCATCCAGAATGTAATGCTCCTGTACTAACCTTGGCAGATTACATTGGATCAACGACAGGTATGATAAAATTTACCCAAAAGGATAATTCCAATAAATATATTGTTGCTACTGAATCAGGTATCATTCATCAAATGCAAAAACTTTCACCGGGAAAGGAATTTTTAATAGTTCCATCTGACTCTACATGTAATTGTAATGATTGCCCTTATATGAAATTGAACACATTGAAAAAATTATACTTAGCTTTGAAAAATGAAACACCCGCCATAATTATGAATAAAGATTTGATGGAGAAGGCGAAAAAGCCGATAATAAGAATGCTTGATATTTCAAAAAAACTTAAAATCATTTGATGTTATGAAAAATAGAGTTTTAGCTACATGTGTAATAGTATTAATACTGTTATCATCATGTTCAAACCTTATGTTGTTTACTAAAGAGACGAGAGACAACCTTAATAAAAATCATCAGGAAGTGAACAAAGTACAGTTTTATAACTCAGATAAAATAGTTTTAAAAAGGAATTTAACCAAAGACGAAACTCAAGTAGCCAAGGGTGTTATAGTTTTTGAAAACGGTCAGTATTTTGAAGAAATCATTATACCTAAAAGAACAAAAGGTGTTGTTACTAAAAAGGGATCCGAGTATTTAAGAGTTGCTTTTGAGGAAGGTGATAAGCGAGATTTACGATCGACATGTGGAAACAAAATTTTGGTTCAGTAAAATATGATACAACTGTTTATTTCATTGTTCCAAGCAGCAGCCATACTATGCTTATGGTGAATAAGGAATATATTTCAAATTATGAGAAGAAGCGGCGGGTTCTTAGAGGCAGAAACGTAGCCAGGTAATATGAACAAAATCTGCATAATATCATTTAATTTATTCATTTTTATAACCTTTTCATCATTTTCACAAGAAGATGTAAAGATTAACCCCAATGGGTATAATATTTTCTATGAGGGGGACAGCACAAAGGTTAGCGAAGGAACCATGCGAAATGGAAAACCTGATGGATATTGGAAAAATTTCTATTCAAGCGGAGCATTAAAATCAGAAGGAAACAGAAAAGATTTTGATCTTGATAGCATTTGGAAATTTTATGATGAAGAAGGAAAGATACTTCTCGAAATTACTTATAAAGCAGGAAAGAAAAACGGTTTTAGAACTACACACCAGGGTGCCGAAATTATTAAAGAAAATTTTGTTAACGATGTAAAACACGGTAATACATTAGTATTTTACGCTAATAAGAAAATAAAATCAAGGACACCCTTCGTTAACGGATTTGAAGAAGGCAGGGCGCGTGAATATAATATTGATGGTAATATTATTCAATTAATAACTTATAAAAAAGGCTACATTACTGATAGAGAAAGAATTAATCGTTATGATTCTGATAATATGCCACATGGTAGCTGGAAGTGGTTTACTGATGATGAATTGGTTGTATTAATTGACGGAAATTATAAGCATGGATTAAAACATGGATATTTTAAAGAATATGACAAAGACGGGAATCTAATTTCAGCAACAAAATATATTGATGGTGAAAAATATGAAAAAGCCGAAGAACTTCAAAAACTAGATATCCGAACCGACTATTATCCCAACGGAAAAGTTAAAGTGGTTGCTACTTATACAAAAGATGGTATTCCGGAAGGGGTAAGGAGAGAATATAATGAACAGGGACAGGTTGAAAAATCATTTATTTTCAGGTATGGAAAAATAATTGGAGAGGGCATATTTACTGATGCTGGGCAAAAGCAGGGGAATTGGAAAGAGTATTATAATGATGGCAGTTTAAAAGCAACGGGTAATTATGTAAATGATTTGCATGACGGTATATGGAAATATTATTACAAAAATGGTCAGCTTGAGGAGACAGGCAAGTATATTAACGGCGTGCCAGACAGTACGTGGCGCTGGTATTATAGTGATGGAAAAATACTGAGAAATGAACAGTTCTATAATGGTCTAAGAGACGGAATGTTAACAGAATACGATAAAGAGGGAAATGTAATTACCCAAGGTGATTACTTAGAGGACCAGAAAGAGGGGCACTGGGTTTATCAAGTTGGCGACTCCAAAGACGAAGGTGATTATAGTGAAGGCATGCGCAATGGATTATGGAGCTCGTTTTATTCTGAAGGTAATATTAGGTTTGAAGGAAAATTTATCGATGATAATCCAAACGGCGAACATAAGTGGTATTGGGATAATGGGAAAATTAAGCAGCAGGGAAATTATGTTATGGGAAGAAAAAATGGAGATTGGAAAAAGTTTGACGAAAGTGGTTTCCCGATAATTATAATATCATATAGCGGCGGAAAAGAAACAAAATATGACGGAATAAGCATAGAATCTGAAATTCAGTAAGATGTTCGGAGATAATTATTTATCTTTGCAAAACCAAATATAATTAAAGCTATGAAAAAGATTATTTTAATTTTAGCGACAATCGCCGTAGTCACAATTTCTTGTGAAAACGTTACAAACACAGAATCGAAAAACACTAATGCAGATTTAATAGTAGCTGATGAAATAGCAATTTTAAGCGTTGCTGATTTTGATAAGCAGGCAGGAAATTACATTGGAAAAAAGATTCAACTTGAAGGAATAGTGGATCATGTTTGTAAACACGGAGGTCAAAAATTATTTCTAGTAACAGAGGAATCAGATGCTCGTATTAAAGTTGTGCCAGATGAAGAAATTGCAGCCTTTAATGATGAACTAGAGGGAGACAAAATAGAACTTATAGGTATTGTAGAAGAACAGAGAATCGATGAAGACTATGTTCGCGAATGGGAAGAGGAAATAAAATCAGGAACAGATTTGGATGACGATAAAGGAGAGGGCTCACATTTAGGGGGTAAAATAGAAAAAGGCGGCATGGATGCTGACACTAGCGATGAGATGAAGAAAATTTACAATCTTCGGGAAATGCTTAAAAAATCTGAAAACGGATATTTATCATTTTACTCTGTACTATGTACATCTTATGAGTTAGATGATGATGACGACGATGGTGATGATGACGATGATGACGATGACGATGATGACCACGATCATAAATAAGCAATTTCTCGATGGCATTTAAATGGCGTAAATGGAACAAGGCTGTTCATCGAGATTTTGGATATTTCTTTTTTGGTATGGTGGTAATATATTCCTTATCGGGAATAGCCATAAACCACATCAACGACTGGAACCCCAATTATGTAGTAATTACAGAGGATATTGAGGTAAACCCTCCAGCAACAAAACCCGGAAAAACTGAATTAAAAAAGCTTCTTGAACCGTTTAACGAATCCGATAATTATAAAAACCATTATTTCCCAAATGATAAAATTGTAAAAATTTTCATTAAAGATGGAACGGTTTACATAAACCTTATTAGCGGCAAGGGGCTTATTGAAAAAACCAAGCGAAGAGCATTGTTTAGGGAAGTTAATTATCTGCATTACAACCCAATTAAATATTGGACCTGGTATTCTGATATTTTTGCTGGAGCATTAATACTAATTGGCATAACCGGAATTTTAATACCCAGAGGATCAAAGGGAATAACCAAACGTGGGGCATGGATGACTGTACTGGGGATTTTAATACCAATAATATACTTGTTTATTTATTTTTATTGAGTTATGAACGTTTACTGGATCACAATAATATTTATTGTATGGTATGCTCTGTCGCTGGTAATTTCAGAAACAATTGGGAAGCGAAGAAAAATAGGCGTAGAATGGTCTTTTTTCATCAGCATGATATTTTCTCCTATAATTGGATACATTGTTGCTAAAACTAGTCCAAAGGCCTTAAATGCCGTAAAATAACGAAGAAGAAATTCCATCCGCATAAAGCTTTCCTTTATTTGTTAATGTGAAGACATTTCCTTTGCGGAAAATCTTTTTTTCATTTATAATCATCTTCACATTTTTAAAAAAATGACGACTGTATTTTTCACCAAATAAATTATTAATATGTTCAAGATCACACCCCCAGGATGTACGAATTGATGTTAGTACATATTCATTGAATAATTGATCCTGATTAAGCACTTCTTTTTCCTCAATAATATTTACAAAGTTATCTTGTTCGCAGTAGCTTTTAATGCTGGACACATTCCATTGTCGGGATTTTCCATTATAAGAATGAGCGGATGGTCCAACACCAATGTAATTACCTCCAAGCCAATAAATACTATTGTGTTTTGAATAATAACCCTCAAGCGCAAAATTTGAGATTTCATAATGAATAAAATTGTTTTTTTGCATTTCTTCAAGCAGAATTTCAAAATGGTGAACACTCTCTTTTTCAACAACGTTTTTAATTTTATTCTTTTTGATTAGAGTGTGTAGGGCGGTTTTTGGCTCTACAGTTAGTGAATATGATGATAGGTGTGGGATCTTATATTCGAAAAAACGCCGCAGGTTTTCTTTCCAATTTTTATTACTCAAAGTAGGTATGCCATATATCAAATCAATTGTAATATTTTCGAATCCTGCATTTATTGAAGCCTCAATTGAGCTTTGTGCCTGTTTGGAATCATGAATCCTATTGAGATAATTTAAATCATCATCAAAAAAACTTTGAACGCCAATGCTTAATCTATTAACAGGCGTATTATTTTTTATATAAGATATTTTTTCTTTGTTGAAATCATCTGGATTTGCCTCCAAGGTAATTTCTGCATCATTAGATACGCTGTATGATTTATAAACGGTGTTGATTATGTGGTATATTTCATCAACCGATAACAACGAGGGAGTTCCTCCACCAAAATAAATTGTGTTGATTTTTTCATCACCCAGATAATTCTTTCTTAGGTTAATCTCTTTTAATAATTTGCCAATAAATTCTTTTCGATATTTAAGAGATACGGCGGAATAAAAATTGCAATAGTGACACCTATGCTTACAAAATGGGATATGAATATAAACGCTGGCCATTTAGAATTAAAGGAGAATTAAGCCGTAATCTTAAAATCAACAAAGCAGCGCCGATAAATGAAAAAGACTATATTAATCCGTCTAATTTGTCGTTGGTTTTTTGCCCTTGGCCGGGCCTCACATAACATTTGTATTGCTTTTTAAGCTTTTGACTTGTGGGATTATTAGCTAGATATTTTATGAAATAATATACATCATCACGCGAATATAATATATTACCAACTGCATCAATAACTTCAAATTCAATTATTTCATTGTCGGCATCTTTGCAGTACTTGTTTTTGATACGATTAACAATTTTCTCTCTATCAGAGTCCGATAAAAACATATCAGAATATACTTTGTTGGCCGCGAAGAAAAATAGGTCATCAACAAAGTGAAGCTGAACTAAAAAGCGCAAACTGTCTGATGTAATGTGATAAAAGTATATCTCATGACCAGAAATATTACTATTGGGCTTTAGTAAAAAAGACTCTTTACCAAAATCCTTTGCCATGTTTTTTTTAATAATAGAATCTAATTCCCTGCTCTGAAAAAGAATTTTTAATGATGTTTTTGTAGCCGTAGTAGATTCTAAATGATCGAGAACTTTACAAAGCTCATATTCTGTTTGAATCAAGTTTTCTCGATGATAATAAGATTCTCCTTTTTGTTTTGTTTTTTTCTTAGTTGAACTAAAAAACGAGTGCATAATCAAAAATTAATTGGTAGTGGTTGATGCAAATGTAGCCTAAAAATAAACAATAATCAAAACCATAATCTAATTATTCACATGTTTCTTTCTGCGGAATTCAATTATAAACACAAATAGTACATAAATAATCAACAGAAGGGTAACAAAAGAATAATAAACAGATGTCTGAAAACCAACAAGAAAAGTTGAGACAAAATATATAGCTACGGCCAACAGGGTATATAATAATACCTTGTTAAGCTCATAATTAACGCGATAAATTTTTCGCCCCCAGAAATATGAAATGACTAAAATCACAAAATAGCTAGCAAAATTTACCCAGGCAGAGCCCACATACCCATAGATTGGAATGAATATTATATTCAATATAATTGTAATTAGCCCTCCTATTATGGCAACAATGGCTCCATAGTAAGTTTTGTTGGTTAGCTTATACCAAACAGATAAATTATAGAATACTCCCAAAAACAATTTAGCGGCTAAAATAATTGGGACTATTTTAAGTCCCGGCCAAAAGGCATCTCCTATAAAATGTTTAAAAAGATTTATATATAAAATTACCAATAAAAAAATAAACCAGGTAAAAGCAATAAACAAAGTCATTACCCTGCTATATGTATTTTTCGCATCCTTTTTATCTGCCTCTGAAAAAAAGAATGGTTCAGCAGCATATCTAAACATTTGTATGAATAACATCATTATTATTGCAAGCTTGTAACAAGCAGCATATATTCCAATTTGCGAATCTGCATCCGCCCCATCAGGCAAAAAATATTTGAGAAGTATTTTATCAGCGACCTCCGTGATCATAAAGGATAGAGAAATAATAAGTATTGGCAATCCATATTTAAGTAACTGTTTCAGCAGGGTGGTGTCAATCTTAAATCGGAAATAACCAAACTCTCTACTTAACATAAGTAGTGCTGACAGAGAGCCAATCAGATTTGCAATAAACACAAACGTCACAAGGCTAGTGCTTCTATATACAGGGAGGGCCCTGAAGTTATCGCCATAATAATTGGGGATCACAACGAGGAAAATGAGATTTAGCGAAATAGTTATAACAACACTAATTATTCTAATTACAGAAAACTTAAAAGGTTTATTTTGATATCTGAGATATGCAAAAGGCAGAGCGGTGATAGCATCAACAGCAATTATTAAGGACACAATTAACACATATTCATTGTTGGATGGATATTGTATTAATCTAGAAATATCACTGGAAAAAACAAAAATAATGAGCAAAAACAATGTCGATGTAATTAATACAGAAGATGTAGCAGTATTAAATACCTTTTTAGCATCTTTACTTTTGTTTGCATACCTGAAAAATGCCGTCTCCATTCCGTAGGTCAGCAAAACCAGTAATATGGCGATGTATGAATATAACAGGGTAACCTGGCCATATTCAGCCTTAGTAAATACGTAAATAGTGTATAATGGAACAAGAAGATAATTTAGGAATCTTGGAACCATCGTACCAAGACCATATATAGCAGTTTCGCCGACAAGTTTTTTTATGGGATTAGCACCCTTAATCATGCAACCAAAAGTAGGTAAAAATTTTTCTAGAAATTTAGATGTAATTTGTTAAATTGTTGTTGTTATGAGGATTCCGGAAACATTAAGGAGAAAGTTGTGCCTTGTCCGGTGTTTGACTCAAAACTTACCTTACCCCCAATTTCGTTCATAATATTTTTAACGATTGCCAGGCCCAAACCGGTTCCACTTGTTTTTGTTGTGAAGTATGGCTGGAAAATCTTAGATTTCATTTCTTCCGAAACCCCCTTCCCGTTGTCAGATACCTCAATTGTTATAAAGTTTGAATCTCGCTTTGCGGTAATTTTAATTTCCCCATTTTCGCTATTTTCAATTGATTGGATTGCATTTTTGAGAATATTATTAAAGGCCCTCAAGATGTCTTTTTCAAAACCAAGAGTAAACAAATCGGCATCGGTATAAGTTATAGATATTACTACATTGTTTTTTTTATCAAACAAATTTACTGACGAATCTATAATAGTTTTCAAATTTACTTTTTCAAAATCTGAAAATCTTGTTTCTGCAAAATTTGAAAACATCTCAGCAACATTATCCAAAGCATCAATTTGTGTGATTAATGATTGGCTGATAGAATTAATTTTTGAGTCAAAATCCGGATCTTTATTTTTAAAAGACTTTTCAAGGTACTGAATATTTAGTTTCATTGGGGTTAGTGGGTTTTTGATTTCATGTGCAATTTGCATTGCTATTTCCCGCCAGGCGCTTTCTCTTTCCGAATGCTTCAGAAGATATGTGCTTTGCTCTAATTTGTCCACCATTAAGTTATATTCTTTGATAAGGGTCCCTATTTCATCTTTTTTATTCCAGTCTATTTTTTCGTTATGTTCGTCAATTCTGATTGTTGCTAAACTCTTCTGAAGAAGCACCAGGGGCCGGGTTAAATATCTTGAAAAAGTAATAGCGATTAAAGCCCCTATTATACCAATTATAACATAAATATTAATTAAGTATGATAACATAATATAGTATGATCTGGTGAACTCTGTTTGACGGGCAAAATATGGAAGGTTTACAATACCAATAGGGCGATCGTTGTTTAGGTTAATTGGAACATAAGCCGAGTAATATTTCAGTGAACCGATCTTTTCTTCGGTTATAAAATTTAATTTATTATCAGTAAATATTGCCTTGTAAGCTAATGGATTGATAAATGAGGATAATAGGTTTTTTTCAAATATTTCTGGTCTTGAAGTTGCAATCAAATAACCCGAGTTATCATACAAATTTATATCAGAAAAAAATACTAACGAGAATTTACGTAATAACTGATGTAGGAAATCAGGATCCTCACTTTTGAAATTTGTGATCGGCGAAAGCTTGTGCTGAAGCTCTATAAGTACTGAGTTCGTTTTTTCTGTTAACTGTTTTTCCAGATCATCCCTACTGTTATCTTCAATATATACAAGAGTTGATACTGCCACTAGAACAAACGTAAGGGTTAGGGTGGCTATAACAAAGGTTTGAAGACGGGTTTTGAAATTTAATCTAAATAAATGGACCGCCTTTCTGGCATACATGAGGAGATATACTATAATTGAGATTAAAGCCAGTAGTATAAAAATTGCTGAAAACACTACCAGCTTCATGGTAAGTCTTGTGTTCTCCTTGCTGACTATTAGAAAACCGTCAGGCGAAATAGAAATTGCAAAATGTCTATAACCGGTATAATCAAAAAAACTGTCAAATTTGAAAGATTTGTTAACTGTAAAATAAGTGTTATAGGCAAAATCGCCAAATTTATATGTGAGGCGATTGTCAGTATATTTTGCAAATGAATATTCTGATAGATTCAATTCATTTGAGTGCTTATCAATCAATAGCTCCGGGTAACCAAGACCCTCGGGCACATGTGATGAGGCAAATTCAATAAATAGTTTTCGATTACCAGCATTATTAAGTGTAATCCTGCTTATGTAATAAATACTTTCTGTACCTGAGTTAAAGCGGAACAACGTTGAATCAATAACAGGGATGGTAATTTCTTCTATTAATGTGTTGAAATAATCCGCACAACCATATACATCACCTTCGGGCTGAATTTCAAGCAGCTCATCTTCTCCACAGATAGTAATTTGAATAGTATATTTGTTTAAAAAGTCGCTGAAATATTCAGATTTTATATAGACTTCTAAGAGCTCATCTGTTGTAACAGTTTCAGCAATCAACATTTGTTTTAAACGCTCATCATTTTTAATGACGTCAATGATATTTACATACGAATTTTCAAACAAGGAATCATTTGCAATAGCTAGTGTTTTGGCGATGTGTTTTTGATAGTCCTCATTTTTGAGCTGATAAGCATTAATTATTACAAATGAAGATATTGCGGCTAAAAACACTAATAAAAAAAGATGATTCAGAAACGAATCAGAAAAATACTTCCACAATAATTGCTTTATTAATAATATAGAAAATGTTATTACAAGGGTTGTTGTAAGAAGAATAATTGGAGTGTCTGATATGAGGTAAATTACAAAAACACCCACAAACGTGATAATGTATGAAACAAAAAAGGGTTCCTTTTTATTCTGATTAGAATTCAAATAGGTAACGATAACATAGTAGAAGGATATATTTAGCCCAACGATTATTAAAACAGATATAAATAATTCAAAATTTTTAAAAATACTTCCTGAGAAAAATGAAATGTTTTGATCGAAAATAGTGTGATACAGTACGTAGACTATTACTAATATATATATCCATAAAGAGGTGTATAATAGAATTATTTTAGAAGGAGATGGCGTAGTCGTTATTTTTCTAAAAAAACGAAATAATCCGACCGAACAAATAATTAATAAGGTAGTATTAATTATCAGGTCACCTAGAGATTTAGTAAAAGGGATATTGAATATGTTATTAGCAAATATTGACGATGATTTTAGCTCTGTTGGAATACTGAGGAAAGTAACCAGAAACCGCATAATAATCACCAATAATATAAAAACAGTAAAGCCAAATAATGGTTCCCTTTTATACAATTCCGACATCTTTATGAGCTGAAGCAAAAATAGAAGCAGAAAAACATATGACAGAAAGAAAAGAAGGAAAAGAACATAATTATCACTATTGTGTAATGCGTTATTAGAATCGATAGTGGCGCATAGCAATACCTGATCATTATTGTTATAAATAACATAATCAGCAATACCAACATTAAATGTCAGATCAATATCATTGCAACTTGAAAATGCCGGATTAAAACCTGGCGTTAGAAATTCATTATTTACAAGAAAACCTGTTTTTATTAAGTCAAGGATATAGATATTGTAGTTACCAACTTTGGACCCATAATATAAATACCACCCTGAAGGTAGGTTGACTGCGTGTATATTGTTGTCACTAATTAATTCTCTGAAGTTATCAATAGCAACTTTGTTTGAGTTCCAATAAATGACACTATCATTATGAGTAACAAAACAAAAATATGTGCTTTGGGAAAAGAAAAAATCTAATTTTTTCCAAATATCATTTGGGCTAGTCTCAATAAAATTACGTACCTCAACCCCCCCATTAAGCAGCTTAACAGACTGAAAATCAACACATTCACTTAGAGAAACGAATTCAGATTCTAATGTGTGATGTTGGTTGTGGAAATATTGGGTAAGATAATATGAGAATAAGAATAGAATTGAAGTCGCCAAGAAAAAAAACAATACAGATTTATTTGTCACTTTACCCATAAGTTGTAGTTAATCATTATAGTATATTGTTCTATTGTACTGGCTGGCCCCCAAAGATAAATAAAAAAACTACTGCTTTTTTACAACAAATATCATGCTGGAATAGTTATTTGAAACTTTCGCTTCTAAGTTCGAGATATAGCCATTGTAAATTGCTGATAAGAAGTAAAAGCGATTTTTGAGATATTTTTCACTTAATAAGCTAACATAATATGAATCGAATTTCATTGGTTCTGAATGTACGATTTTCATATTATGTGTAGAAATTAATTTGCTAAAAGTAGTTTTGGTGAAATGATGGAGGTGGCGAGGAACATCTAGGCCAGACCAATATTCTTTGTATTTTTCAGAGTCGGGAGATTCAAGATTAGGAAGCGCAATAAAAATTGTACCATCATCTTTTAATAACTCGTTAATCTGGGATAATCTTTTGTGAAGATCTGGCACATGTTCGAGAACATGCCACAATGAAATAACATCGAGAGTACCTGGAGAAAATTCATCGAGATTATTTTCGTCAAGAACATTTAAATTATAATTTGATATCGCGAATTCTCGTGCCTTAGGATTAGGTTCAATGCCTGTTACAGACCAATTCTTTTTATTGAAAAACCTTAATAATTCGCCCGTACCACAACCTATATCAAGAATACTACCATTATCGCAATATTTTCTTACGAGTTCATACTTTCTTTTAATATTGATATTTCTAAACAATGAATATAGCCTGCCAATAACACCCCGATCACCTGAATCATGTGATAGATAATCTTGAGTTTCGTAGTATTTATAGGGATTGTTCGGCACAGGATTAGTAAAAACAAAATCACAATTTTCACATTGGGTTAATGAAAACGCCTCTTGAGTGTAGAAATAATCCGTAGTGTTAAGAAAAGGTTTAAAAACAGTTTCAGAACAAACTGGACAATTCTTTATTTCTATTAATTCTGCATTTTGTTTCACGTGAAACATTTTTATCGGCCAATGAAAACGGCGATTACATTAATATCTGAAGGAGAAACCCCACTTATTCGAGATGCCTGACCGATGGTTTCTGGTTTTATTTTTGAAAGCTTCTCCCTTGCTTCGGTAGAAAGCGACTTTAAGTTATTATAATCAAAGTCCTTTTTTAAAGGAATATTATCAAGTTTTGAAAGCTTAGAGACTAGATCTTTTTCCTTTTTAATATAGCCATCATATTTCACTAGTATTTCAGCGCCCTCTATATCTTCCGGGCTTGCAGAAAGGTTATTTATTTTATCTTTAAGCGGTACGCTTATAGAAATAAGATCTGAAAGATTTACCTGAGGCCTTAGAAGTAATTCTGATAATTTGATCTTTTGCCTCAAGGGTGAAGTATTTCGGTCTTTTAATAATTTTTGAGTTTCTTTAGGGGTTACACTTTGCTTTTTAGAAAAGTCAATAATATCAGTGATTATGCTTTGCTTTTTTAAAGCTAAATCGAATCGTTCCTTTGTGGCAAGGCCAATTTTATACCCCAGGTGTGTGAGCCTTAAATCAGCATTGTCCTGTCTAAGCAATATTCTGTATTCAGCCCTTGAAGTAAACATCCTGTATGGTTCATCAACACCTTTTGTAACAAGATCATCAATTAAAACACCAATATATGCTTCATGCCTTTTAAGAATAAAGGCTTGTTTGTTGTTTAATTTCAGATTTGCATTAATTCCGGCCATTAATCCCTGTGCTGCAGCCTCTTCATACCCGGTTGTGCCATTTATTTGCCCAGCAAAGTACAAATTCTCAATTAACTTGGTTTCCATTGTATAACGGAGTTGTGTGGGAGGAAAATAATCGTATTCGATAGCATAGCCGGGGACAAATATTTTTGCTTTTTCAAAGCCTTCAATTTTTCTTAGCGCACTTAATTGAACTTTATCAGGAAGAGATGATGAGAAACCATTTATATAATACTCAATAGTATTCCAACCTTCTGGTTCTATAAATAGTTGATGTCTATTCTTATCAGAGAATCGATTGATTTTATCTTCAATTGAGGGACAATATCTGGGACCAGTACCCTCTATTCTTCCTGCAAACATTGGAGATTCGGAGAATCCCAACCGAAGCTCGTCGTGTACCTCAGAAGAAGTATATGCTATCCAGCAACTCCGCTGTTTTTTGAGTCGATTTTTCTTGAGAAATGAAAAACCGCCAGGATTCTCATCACCCTTTTGTTCTTCCATTTTAGAAAAATCTATTGTTCTTCCATCAACGCGAACCGGTGTGCCAGTTTTAAGGTGTAGCGACTCAAATCCCAGACCGACAAGCCGTTCTGTTATTCCCAATGAAGAAGGGTCGCCAATTCTTCCACCAGAGAAATGTTTTTGTCCAATGTGAATTTTACCATTAAGAAAAGTGCCGTTTGTTAGAATAACAGACTGACTATATATTTTTTGCCCCATTTTTGTTACTACCCCACAAACCTTGTTGTTCTTAATGATTAAACTAGTAACTGTGTCTTGCCAAAAATCGAGATTTGGTATACATTCAAGGATATTTCTCCATTCTATCGAAAATTGCACTCTGTCATTTTGAGTTCGCGGACTCCACATTGCCGGACCTTTTGATTTGTTTAGCATTCTGAATTGAATCATTGTACTGTCTGAAACCAATCCGGAATATCCACCTAGTGCATCAATCTCACGAACGATCTGTCCTTTTGCCACACCACCCATTGCAGGATTGCATGACATTTGAGCAATTTGCTGTAAATTCATTGTTATAAGCAATACTCTTGAACCAAGCCTGGCGGCAGAAGCCGCAGCTTCTGCACCTGCATGACCCGCTCCAACAACTATGATATCATATTGCTCAAACATACTTTTTTGTTTCACGTGGAACAATTGGGAAAATTAACGCTGCAAATGTAAATAATAATCTTCTTTACTTCGCATTAGCTTCTTTTCGGAGGAAGAGATATCATTATAACCAATAAGATGAAGAACACCATGAACAATAACCCTGCTTAATTCATGGTCCAATGATACAGAATGCATTTTTGTATTTTCATCTATACGATCCAAACTAATATATATTTCTCCAGAAATAATATCATCATTTTGTGTTGTTGAAAAAGTTATGATATCTGTAAAAGAATCGTGATTAAGAAAAGATTTATTTAGTTCATGGAGATAACTATCATCACAAAAAACATATTGAATATTTCCTGTTTTTTTTCCTTCTGAAGAAATAACGGTTTTAAGCCAGTTAGTATAATAGGGCTCGTTTAGATTATCAATATTGTACGACAGCAGGTAAGTATAACTAATCATTTTCTTTTTGAACCTTTTCGCTGGTTTGTTTGGTAAAATATTTTGTTAGTAATGCAGCCCGTTTATTATATATTTCATTATGGAGTGCACTTATATCAAACCCTAGTGAAAGAGTGTCTTTATTGGCAAGGCTAATTTTGTCAACAAGAGAGTGTATAAGAAATATATTTTTATCGCTATCCTTGTGTATCATCTCATCAAAATCAATGGCATCTGACAATCTGTTACCAGCCTGAGTGTCAACGGGTTGAAAAGAGATCTCAATATTTTTATAATCGGAATTATAAGTAATATTTAGTGAGTCACCATGCTTGTTTTCGAGTAAATAATTAAACAATTCAGTAATAGCCATAAGAATATTACCATAATATGTATCATTAATAAATAGTTGATCACAAATAGTATCAACAAATAATTCAATATCTCTCATCGACTTAGGCTGAAGCTTAACCAAAACTGATTGATTATTATTTACCATCTTCGTTTTTTCTTTCTAGTTTATATAAATATTCTTTAAGCAGGTTTCTGTAATACGGAGAAACCTCAAGCGGATCGGTAATTAAGATTTCCTCTTTTATATCCGTTGTTGTTTTATACTCAATTTTGCTATTTAGGTTACCAGTTTTACGATTTATACCCTCTTTTGATTCTCGTTTTTTTTCCTTTTCTCTTTCGTGTAAGGCTTTTTGTGACCTCAATAATCTTGTTTCAATATTTTTTTGACGCTCTAAGGTTTCTTGTGAAACTCTTCGGTTTACAATATCATCTTCAGACTTTTTCATATCTTCGGCAAGCTTTTGTAAAGCACCGCCATCAGCGCCTTCGCCTTTTAATTGCTCAATAAATTCTTGCAGCATTTTTCTTATCGCACCTTGTGCAGCAGCCATTCTTGCAAGCTCTTCACTTCTCGAATTTAGTCCATTTTTTCCATCTAATCCATTCTTTTTTGTTTTACCCTTGAGCCCTTTATTAAGACCTTTTTGCTGATTCATAATTTCAGACATAGATGGGGAATTACCCTTGCCAGGACTTTTACACTTACCACTCCCTTTTTGATTGCTTGACATTTGCATAGACTGCTTCATTTGCTCTAAAGATTCTGACAACATTAGAGAAAGATTATTCATTGAGGTCATGGAATACTGTTGGTCAGCAGAAGCCTTTCCGTTATTACGATCCTGGAGCTGTGACAGCGCCCTATCGATGTGTTTATTTATTTTATCAGATTCTTTTACAATAAAGGGCTGTATAGTAACCTGGCGCTTGCTAAGGGCTATTAAAGAATCGTGTAGTATTTCAAAATCATCTTTAAGACCCTTTTGCTGTTCTCGGATGTAATCATTCTTTGGATCATTTATTGTAATCTTTTGAAGATCTTTAATCAGTAATTCCTGAGCAAAACTAATATCCAACAGGTTGTCAAGCATATTTTTTACTTGTTCAATATCTTCTCCCATACGAGCCTCCATTGCTCCTTGCATCATAAGAGACAGCCCATCAGCCATTTCTTTCATTTTGTTTCCGGCGTTTTCCTGACTATCTGACGCTTTGTTTTTTCTGCCTTTTTGAATATTTTTCTGTGCATCGTCAATTTGCTCATCAATTTCGCTCGCCATAGCGGTGTCAGTTTTCACATTATAAGGCTCTTCAAGCTCTTTGTTGAGCTCACTGGCCTTATCAAGTTTGTCCATTAAATCAGAAAACTTCTTTTCAACTTCATCTTGATTTTCAAGAGATTTTTCCTTGTCAAATTTCTTGTTGACTGTTTGATCAGATAAATTCTTTTGCTCTTCTGACAACTTGTTTAACTCGTCAATCGACTCCTGAATAAGTTTTTCATATTCAAGCTGTTTATACAATTCAAGATTTTGCTCAAGGTCGTTTTTGAGCTCCTCGTTTTGCTCTTTCATTTTTTCAAGAAAATCATTTATTTTATCCTTTTCAAGATTCTCTTTTAATTTTTCAAGATCCTTGTTAACGAGCTCATTGAACAGATCTTCTAATTGTTTTAATTTCTCAAGAAGCTCAGGACTAAGTTTTTTCTTAAGAAGATCTTCTAGCTCGTTAATATCATCATTGAGTTTCTTTAATTCTTCCAGCTGCTTTTTTACACCTTCTTCCTTTTTCAGAAGATCCTCAAGCAGCTGTTTGTCCATCCAGCTTAACTCTTTTTTCCCGAACAGATTAAGTTTAGTTTCTTCAATTTGCCTAGTAAGTTCATCAACCTGATCAAGAGATTCTTTCAGTTTTGATTTAATTTCGTTCGAACTGTTTTCAATTTTCTTTTCCAGTTCTAAAGCATCGGGCAATTTAAAATAATACAATTCAGATTTGGTTCGTTTAAAACCGTTGACAGCATCATTATCCCTGATTTCAAAATAATAGCTAAGACCATCCCCGGGCATGAGATCGAAATTATTAGCAATCATCATATAATCAAAATGTTGCCGAGTTACCGATTGTTGTATATCCAGCGCAATTTTATTCCACTCTTTTTCGTGTACACTATCCTTGCGGTAGTAAAAGTATAGTGTTGTAAAACCATGATCATCAACCACCGAACCACTAAAATTAACTACACCATAATTCAATTCATCTTTAAATTCATTAACGTTTATAAACGGATATTCATCTGCAATAACCTGAACATTAAACTGCATAGAATCTGTGCTTTGCATAAATTGATTATTTGCCACTAATGTGTAATTTAAATCATGCATTGCCACAAGCGAGTGCTTAAAAACATTAGTTCCGGAGGCGGATAATGTAAACAAACTATCATCAGCAATAAAATAAACACTCTCAGTATCACGAGTAAATATGGCCCATGTAATTGAACTGCCCTCAGGTACTATTAGATCGCCGGTATTTTCAATTTTTTCGTTCTGTAACAATAGATATTTGGGATATCTTATAAACACATCAAAATTGAATATGACAGGCTGTGGGTATATTCTCAGATGATACTTATCACTTGCAAAGTCGTCGGTTACAATTGAAAAATATTTATCGGAAACCAGGTCGTTAAAAGTATATTCAAATTCTCCTGGCTTAACCTCTATCATCCGGTAGCGAAACCCACCTTCAGTAGTCCATATTTTTGATGGCACTTCATTGCCGTGAACCACAATTTTTACGCTGTAATTTTCATGTTGAGCGCAGGTAAAATCTTTGTTTAGCAACTCAATTTTATATGGCAGGGGCTTACTAAAATATGTATTATGATTTATAATTCGGTCGGCAGGCTCAAATACAAACCCTGGAGAAATTACCAGGATTAATAATAATAATAGCGCCGGAGGAACGATCAACTTAAGATAGCGCAGATTTTTTTTATACTTAACAGCATTTTTGAATGGAACAGGATTAAGGCTTGCTGATTTTTGCTCAATACTTGCTAACAATAATTCCATATTTGAAACACTGCTGTGATTATGCAATTGCAAAGTATTTAGTAGCTTATCGTTAACTTCCGGAAAATGCTCTCCAATAATAAGGGCAGCTTCTTCTTGTGAAATAATCTTGCCTAATTTGATCAACTTTAAAGCAGGGAGAATTATATAATAAACAAGAATCAAAAGGACGGATAGTACAAACAAGTAAAAAATTACAGTTCTGGTAATTATATCAGACCATGAAAAATATTCAAAAACACTAACAAGTAAAAACAGCATAATAACAAGGCCAAAACTCAACAATACCCCCTTAATAATTAAATTCAAATAATACTTACGTATGAATTTATTAAGTTTTGATATTAATATTTCAAATGCTGTGATCATAGCAACTTTTATCTTTCCTTATTTGTCTTTTTATAATAAGTACATTTGTATTTGACAAAGATATAAATTCTTAGGGTTCAATGATTTCAATCTTCTTCATACTTACAGCTAATTATTTTTATCCCTTTGCACACTTTTGTGAAAACCACAAAAGCAGTGAGCTACAAAATATAATCATGAACAGGATGACACAATCTATAGTCTGTTAACCCACATTAATTATTAATCAAGCATATCACTATTATGAAACGAATCGCAACACTCTTTATTTTTCTTGTTTATTCAATATTTGCCGGAGCTCAATGGAACAAAGACTCAAATATTGATAAAAAATGTTCACACTTCAAATCTTTAACCGATAAGATGTCTTTTGACCCCGACTATTATTGGCAGAGTGAATACCTGTTTGATTATGACGTTACATCATATTTATTAGACATAGAAGTAAGTGATACAACAACGTATGTTGCCGGAAATGTTATAATTAATTGTGTTGCTCTTGTCGCGTTAGACACATTTGCTTTTGAACTTATTGAACAGCAGCAGATTGATAGTATTATCTTCAACGGTACAGTATATACTAATTATACTCGTAATGATGGTAACGTGTTGGTTCCTGTTAATGAAGTACCGGAAGGAACACCCATTTCTACTCAAATTTTCTACCACGGAAAACCACCAACAGGAGGTTTCTTTTCAGGTGTAACAACGGATTACTCACCCGGCTGGCAAAAACATGTAACATGGACATTATCAGAACCCTTTGCAGCAAAATCCTGGTTTCCGGTAAAACAGGTCTTACAAGATAAAGCAGACTCGGCCTGGGTTTTTTTAACAACCCCATCAACAAACAAGGTTGGTTCACAAGGACTGCTTACAAATGTGGTTGATTTAGGCAATGGTAAATTAAAATATGAATGGAAAACAGCCTATCCGATTGATTATTATTTAATTTCTTTTGCTGTAGCTGATTATCTGGATTATAGTATTTATGCTCATCCCATCGAGATGGAAGGCGATTCGCTATTGATTCAAAATTACATTTATAATAATCCGGAAAACCTTGCAATGAAAAAGGAAGATCTGGATAATACCGCTGAAATAATGGAACTTTACTGTGATCTATTTACTTTATATCCTTTTCATAAAGAGAAATATGGTCATTGTGAAACGCAGCTGGGCGGCGGGATGGAACACCAAACAATGTCAACGATGGGGAATTTTAGTTTTCATCTTGTAGCTCATGAGCTTGGGCATATGTGGTTTGGTGATAATGTTACGTGTGCAACATGGAGTGATATATGGATAAACGAAGGATTTGCCACCTATTCCGATTGTTTGGCTCATGAATTTATACTGGGAAAAGAGGCAGGAAAAATGTTTATTCAATACGCTCAAAATCATGCAATGTCTGTTTCAAATGGAAGTATTTATATTCCTGTAGATGAAATATACCCAGGAAATGAATGGCGTATTTTCTCAGGTAGACTTTCGTATGACAAGGGTGCTTCCATTATCCATATGTTAAGACACGAAATTCAAAATGATGAGTTATTTTTTGATGTGCTTAAAACATTTCAAATAAATTTTGGCGGAGGCACCGCAACAGGAGAAAACTTTAAGGAAACTGCTGAAGAAATAACAGGTATAGACTTCGATCAATTTTTTGATCAGTGGTATTATGGACAGGGTTATCCTATTTATAACTTCAAATATTGGACAGACGACCAACACATATTTTATTTAAGCTCTTCACAATCAACTTCTTCTATGCACACAACACTATATGATATGTTACTTGATTTCAGATTGCATTTTGCTGATGGTAGTGATACCCTGGTTCAATTCAGGCAAACTGATAATCTCAATGTATTCTCAATGGAGTGTGATCAAAAAGTTACTTTCGTTGAAGCTGATCCAGAACAATGGACATTGGAAGAAGTAGCCAACATTTCAAGTATTGGGGAATTAGAAATGAACCTACCAAACTTTATAATTGGACCCAACCCTGTTGTCGATAAACTACATGTTTATTTCCTAAATACAGATTCAATATCGCGAAAGATTAGAATTATCAATCTTGCCGGACAACAAATATTTTTAGGAGAAACAACCGACAATATTTTTAAGTTCAACACAGCTAATTTAGGGAGTGGAGTATATTTTGTTTCAGTTTCTCACGGCAAGAAAACTATTACAAAAAAGTTTATTATATAAATCAAAAGGCCAAATCTAAACAGGGCATTCCGTTCGTATAAAAACAAAAAAGATGGGGTTTTTAGATTAATCTAATAAACCCCATCAATTATTTATTGATACCCATACAAAGTGAAATACAGGTTAAAATTTCTCTCTAAAAATATGCTAATTAATTTTTAGCAGTTTCTTTTTCATCAGCAAGTTGTTGCGCCAAAAAGGCCTCCATTGATCTATAAAAATCAAACCTGTTTTCTTCATTATGGAAACCGTGCCCTTCATTGTCTTTAACCATATATTCTACTAGAACACCACGTTTCTTCATGGCCTCAACAATTTGATCTGATTCATCGATATTAACCCGAGGATCATTCGCTCCCTGAGCAATGAAAAGAGGGGAAACAATTTTATCTACATGAAATACAGGAGAAATTTCGCGCATCATTATACTGTCTGTTGTTGGGTTGCCTACCATCTCATACATCATTGCAAGCAAAGGCTCCCAATATGGAGGAATAGTTTTCATAAACGTGAACATGTTTGAAACACCTACATAATCAACACCTGCAGCATATAATTCAGGCTCCTTAACAAGCCCCATTAGGGTAGCATATCCACCATAACTTGCTCCATAAATAGCTATTTTGTCTGGATCAGCAATACCCTTTTTAATTAACCAATTAGTACCATCGGTAATGTCGTCTTGCATTTCTTGTCCCCATTTTTTAAATGAAGCCTCCCAGAATTTTTTACCATAACCTGTGGAGCCCCTGAAGTTCATTTGAAAAATAGCATATCCTCTGTTTGCTAAAAATTGTATTTCCGGATTAAAACCCCACCCATCACGAGCCCATGGTCCACCATGAGGGTTGATAATCGTAGGGAGATCTTTTGCAGTTTCTGGCGTATACCCCAAAGGTAAAGTGAGATAAGCATGTATAGTAAGGCCATCACGTGATTTATACTTCACGGGATAAACATTTGCCATATTATCTTCATCAATCCAAGGACTAACTTCAACAATTTTATCAAGTTTGTCAGTTGTTTTATCGTAAATATAATATGATCCCAGAGAACGGTCGCTATATGTTCTTATAATAAAAACATCTTCGTTATCATTAAGACCGGTAATAGCAATTTCATAATCTCCCAAATCTTTTTCAAGACGCTTATAAAGATCTTCTACTTCTTTGTCAAAAAAGTGTTTTTCTCTTTTGGACGAAGTATAATTTGCCGAGGTCATCACCTTTCTTTTCCTTGAATAGCTAACGCTAGAGACATCATAATCTGGATTTTCGTATAGAACTTTCACTTCTTTACCATTAGCAATATCAAATTCAACTACAGCACTCTTGTCGCGATTTAAATTTGATGTTGCAATAACATTTTTGTTGTCAAAAGTGAAAAACTCAGGGCTAATATTATCTTTAAAACTGGTGGTAAGTACACTTTTCCATTCATCGGCTTCTGTTTCACGATATAACAAGCTAACATTTATGCCATCAACGATTGCAAAAGCAACCCTTAATTTGCCATCATGATCAAACATCCAACCCTGAATATTTCCAGGATTTTCTGCAAGTATCTCCATTTCGCCAGTTTCAAGATTTAGGCGATAAGGATCAAAAACCTGAGGATTACGCTTGTTTAATCCAATTATTACCTCATTTGGAATATCAGGTAAATCATCAATAATTTGAGTGCGCACACCATCAAATTCAGTGTATGCAATAGGATTGGTACTATCAATATTAATACCATAAAGTTTGAAGTTTTCATCGCCTCCTGTATCTTTTAGGTAAAGGATTCGTTCACTGTTTGGCCAGAAATAATTAGAAACACTTCTATCGGTTTCGGCTGTTAACTGAATTACCTCATCACTACCCTTTTCCTGTACAAAAACATTCATTCGGTTTTCGTAAGGAGCCATATAAGAGTAGTAATTCCCGTCAGGTGAAATTCTGTAACTGGTTTTTTCGGGATTCTTAAAAAAATCTTCTAATGGAATTTGTTTAGCGGTCATTTGATTTTTATCTGCGTGGTTACAACATGAGGCCAGCAAAAATATACTGACTATTGTAATAATAATTGAATTTCTAATGTTCATGATAATATGTTTTAGGTATGACTAATAAGAAATGATTTTGCGATTCTGACGGCAAATCTATACAATTTTGGTCTTTTAAACGAAAACCTGATCATTTTTGACAAAAATTATATATAGTGCCTTTATTTTATTGAGTAAAAAATGGCTTGTAATTAAGCGTTAAAAAATAGCAAAACGTACACGAACACAAAAAATTGTAGAAAAAACTTTTTAAGTAAAGACATAACATTAAACTTTCAACTTAACTATATTTGCTGCCCGATAAATTTATTATAATGAGTAACAGCAAAATAAGAGTAAGGTTTGCACCAAGCCCAACTGGTCCGCTACATATAGGAGGAGTAAGAACAGCTTTGTACAATTATTTATTTGCAAAGAAGAAGGGAGGAAAATTAATACTTCGCATTGAGGATACTGATCAAAACAGATTTGTGCCGGGAGCTGAGCAGTATATAATTGATTCACTTAGCTGGTGTGGAATAGAATTCGATGAAGGTGTAACCACAGGAGGTGAGTATGGGCCTTATAAGCAGTCGGAGAGAAAGCAAATTTATCGCCAATATGCGGAGATGCTCATTAGCAGTAAACATGCTTATTATGCTTTTGATACGGCCGATGAGTTAAACAAAATACGCTCTGAATACGAATCACAAAAGCTTACATTTACATACAATGCAACCGAAAGAAAAAAGCTGAACAACTCCCTAACCCTGAGCCAAGAAGATACAGACCAGATTATCGCAAACAAGGAACCATTTGTTATCCGGTTTAAAATGCCTGAAAACAAAACCGTAATAATGAACGATTTAATACGCGGCAGGGTAGAGGTTAATACTTCGGAGCTTGACGATAAGGTTCTTTTTAAATCAGACGGAATGCCAACATATCATCTGGCAAACATTGTAGATGACCATCTGATGAAAATCAGCCATGTAATTCGTGGTGAAGAATGGCTTCCCTCTCTCCCACTACATGTATTACTTTACGAAGCGTTTAGTTGGGAAAAACCCGAATTTGCACATTTACCACTTCTACTAAAACCTGATGGAAATGGAAAACTAAGCAAGCGTGATGGTGACCGTTTAGGATTTCCCGTCTTCCCTCTACAATGGACAGACCCAAAAACCGGCGATATTTCATCTGGCTTCAGGGAAGAAGGATATTTTCCAGAGGCTATGGTTAATATATTGGCCATGTTAGGATGGAATCCCGGTGATGAAAGAGAAATATTTTCAATGAGAGAGCTAACAGAAGTTTTCTCACTGGACAGGGTTGGAAAATCTGGAGCAAGATTTAATCCCGTAAAGGCTATATGGTATAATCACCAATATCTTATAAAAAAAGATAATAATGAACTAGCAGAATTACTAATGCCAATCACTATTAATAATGGTGTACTAGTTGAAAAGGAACAACTTGGCGAAGCTATTGCTTTAGTTAAAAACAGGGTCAATTTTGTTGAGGAATTATGGAACCAACTTGATTTCTTTTTCAAAAGACCACAAGAATATGACCAGAAGGCTGTTAATAAAAGATGGAAACCCGACTCATATAACCAAATGGAGGAATTGAAAAATGTACTTTCAGAGATCGAGGATTTTACAGCAGAAAATACTGAAAGAATTGTTAAGTTGTGGATAGAAGAAAAGGAATATGGAATGGGATTGATAATGAATGCTTTAAGACTACTAATAGTCGGAGCATTAAAAGGTCCTCATCTTTTTGATATAGTTGCCCTTATTGGACAAGAAGAAACCCTAGAGAGAATTGACCAGGGATTGCATGAAATTGGAAGGAAATAATACTTTATTAAATATAAGTTAGAACATGTCTGTGATTTCAATTGAAGGAATGGAATTTTTTGCCTATCATGGCTGCTTTAAAGAAGAGCAATTAATTGGCACAAAATTTATTATCGACTTATTGTTATCTGTTGATACCTCTAAAGCTGAAGTATCTGACAGCCTACAGGATACTGTAAATTATCAGGAAGTTTTTCAAGTTGTTAAAAATGAGATGAAGGTAACGTCAAAATTACTTGAACATGTTGGTGGTAGGATACTTAAATCCGTAAAAGAAAATTTTCCACAAATTGAAAAAGCCACTCTTAAAATACGAAAAATGAATCCGCCATTAGGCGGGAAAATGGATTTTGTAAGCATTACATTAGATTACTAGCATGAAATTGACTGAAGACGAAAAATGCCCAAAATGCGGAATCCCGTTTCAGTGTAGTAAGTCTGGAAAATGCTGGTGCTTTGAAGTCAAAGTATCCCCTACAGTACTTGATGAAATTGAAAAGAAGTACAACTCATGCTTGTGTCCGGTGTGTCTCCAGAGTTTTGCAGAGAAAAGTTAACCACAGTTATATGAACAAGTAATATTAATTAACCATTTTGTAAAATAATATCATCCATCTCTCAAAAAAGAAGTAATATTGCAATCCAATTTTTAGCCTTGGTACCGTGGCCGAGTGGCTAGGCGGTGGTCTGCAAAACCATTCACGGCGGTTCGAATCCGTCCGGTACCTCAAAATAAAAGGAACCAACAAAATAGAAAACAATATATTTTCTGTTTCAATTTAGTTCACATTAACAGCAACCTAAAACCTCCCGGATGAGGATCATGTAACTCGTAAGATTAGTAACGATCCATAAGTACCATCATAGACTTCCCCTAATATGCAATTTAATAAACGATTTTAACCGTTTATATAAACACATATTGTATTTATATATAGAAATCCAATGTTTCATAAAACGATTGGTTCTTTATAAAATATTGAAAATTTTTAAGTTTTATATCTGCAAATTTACCTTCTAAATTGTTAATCAGTAAAAGTGTATTTGGCGTCAAAATGAATTATAGCAAGAGAACGTTCCTCTTCTAAAGATTTCAGTATGTGATATTTGATTGAGATGTTTCTACCTGCTGTTATTGGAATGATAATGTTTACTTTAATTTTTTCTTACAAGAGGATGGGTTGTACATCGAATACCTCCCCCGTTCCATTCGACAGCATCATAATCAACAGGTATTGGTTCACATCCTTTTTTTTCTATTTCATTAATCAGGCGTTTATATTGAGAACCCATAAAGACTTTTCCTGGTTCAAGACATAAAGTATTACTACCCATAGCGTGACACTCTTCTGGTGAAGCTTCTATAAATTCCCAATCTTTGAGAATTCGGGGAATCCCTTCTTTAAAACCGTCCATGCAGGCCACCGCAAGACCTTCCTTTATTACAGCAAAACAGCAGTCAAGATGAAGCCATGTATCTTTTAGAGGAACTGTATGTACTTTATATCCATAATCAGCAAGTATACTTTGTAGCCATTTGATACCAGCAGGGCTTGACCCAAGAGAAGAAAAGCCTACAAGAATATCATTACCCAGAACAAAAGTATCTCCACCCTCAACAAATAGGCGCCTATCCTCTATCCACTCAGCTGGTGTTTTACCTTCGGGCTCAGGTTTCACGTCGGGCATATTTATCCAACGAATCCCAGGATTCTTTTCGCAGTATTTCTGAAAAAGAGGTATCCAGCCATAATGCTCCTTTATCCTGAAAGTCATTCTCATATTAGTCTGAATAATATTCTGCCCTAATACAAGATGAGGATCACGCGCATAAAGCATGGCGTCACCAATTAAACTGTTACCGTCACGAATACTTTTTGGAATAGAACATGGCCGATGAACATTAACATCATAAGATTTCAGAAGTTTTTCAAAGTTATCCATCTGCTCAATCATTTTGTGTCCACTTTCAGGATCCCTATCGATCCACTTAATACCTGCGTTACCTGGAATAAACTCTTTCAAGTTAGCATAACGTCCCCAATCTTCCTGATAATGAGGTAAAATAGATTCATGTACATCTCCCAACATTACTTCCCTCAACCTGTCCCACTCATTATAAACTCCACTATAATTTGAATTACCCTCAAATCTGCGTTTAATGTTTGGCATAATAAATCCCCCCTTAGATTGTTTAATGTTTTTTATAAAAACTTTGAAAATCGTGAAGATAAGTAATTATTTTAAATTTATTATTAATTTTTTATGTAAGGTAAGCGTTTATTTTTCGTCAAATTAATATATTTGACAAATTATCTAATTAAAACGAAATGAAAATATATAAACTAATAATAATTGTGTTTCTATTAACATCAATTGGCCTTTGCGCGCAATCATCATACGAAATAACCGATCCTGTTCAAAGTGAAGGATGGACCAATAATGCCGAAAAGGTTTTTAATAATTCGAAAGAAAACGGCAATCCAATATTGTTGAATTTTACCGGAAGTGATTGGTGCGTTTGGTGCAAAAAGATAAAAAAAGAAATTTTTGATACTCCAGAATTTAAAGAATGGGTAAAAAATAATAATGTTGAACTACTAGAATTAGATTTTCCAAAAAGAATTTCTCAATCACAGGAACTCAAATCTCAAAACGTATCTTTAGCAAGAGAAATGGGAGTAAGAGGATATCCTACAATCATTATTATCGCCAACGGAAAAGCCGTTAAAACTGGTTATGTTAAAGGTGGCCCGGAAAATTGGATAAAAAGCGTTGAGTCGCAAATAGACTTGTAAGGATATAGTTTTAGTTTTTCACTTCTTGTTTAATATATTTAGTTATTGTAGCAATAATTAGAATATAATTACCTCACATCCTTTTAAAAAGTAACAGTTTACGTGTTACAATTTTCTGTATTTATTGCGTTATTGTAGAACCATTACTTATTGTTACAACGAGATAATAAATTTATGGAGCAACCAATAATTAACTAAATATAATGGAGGAATTGAACATGAAAAAATTAAATATGTTTTTTGTACGGTCCTTTTGATAACGATGTCAATCACATCAATTTATGGACAAGAATTAGATGAAAAACTAAAATTACTAGAACCATTTACGAACAAAATATGGCAAAGCGAGATGCAAGGATTACGTGGTGAGGGTATAATAATAAGCTTTAGAGAATGGAAATCCGTATGGGATGGGAAAGCAATAAACTATACTTCTGATACAGAAAAATTGAATGTACATACTAATGGCTACTTTTTTTGGGATTCTGACAAGCAGGAAATTGGAGTATTTACTTTGAACAACAAAGGACGATTTATAGAAACTGAACAGTATGGAATATTAGAAAGTCGATCATGGTATGAATCTATTTATAATCCGATTTTTGACAGCTACAATAAAGTTACCGGTTTTACAATCTATCTTACTAATATCACCAAGCGCAAACAAGTGGAAGAAGAGCTAGTTATAGCTAAAGAAAAAGCTGTAGAATCTGATCGCCTCAAATCGGCATTTCTTGCAAATATGAGTCATGAAATTCGCACTCCAATGAATGGAATACTAGGTTTTTTGGGATTACTTCAAGAACCTGATTTAACAGATGCAAAAAAGGACAATTACATTGACATAGTTAACAAAGGTGGCGAAAGACTACTGAACACAATTAATGACATTATTGAGATTTCGAAAATAGAATCGGATAATATTGAAATCGAAAAAGAAGATATCAATATTAAGAATTTACTAACCGATTATTATGATTTCTTTTTACCACAAACCAAATCGAAGGGGCTAAATTTTAATCTTGTTAATGCCAACTATCTGGAAAATGTAATTGTATATTCTGATAAAAACAAACTGGATTCTATATTAACCAATCTGCTTAAAAATGCTATTAAGTTCACGAAAACAGGCAAAATTGAGTTTGGTTGTGAAGAGAATAATAACGTTCTAAAGTTTTTTGTTAAAGATACTGGAATGGGTATTAATAATGATCGACTGGAGGCAATATTTGAACGCTTTGTGCAGGCCGATATAAATATAACAAAGGGCTTCGAAGGATCAGGGCTCGGATTAGCAATTTGCAGTTCATATGCAAAGATGCTGGGAGGTACAATTTGGGTTGTGTCGGAGGAGAATAAAGGATCGACGTTCTATTTCACCATATTAAAAGATAATGGAAAGAAGAAAAGCAAACAGGAAGATAGTAATGAAATAGCAAGTAAGACCACAAAAGTAAAGAGCAAAACTGACAAAAAATTAAAAATATTAATTGTTGAAGATGATGAAGTTAGTTCAGTATATATAGAAACTATACTCGAGAGTATTAATTGTCAAATATTACAAAGCAATACCGGAGATGAAGCTATTTACCTATGCAACAATAACCCTGACATCGACATTATATTAATGGATATCAAAATGCCTGACATGAGTGGATATGAAGCTACGAGGGAAATACGCAAGTTCAATAAAAATGTCCACATAATTGCGCAAACAGCATTTGCTCTTGTAGAAGACAAAGAAAAGGCTATTCAAGCCGGATGTAATGAATATATTACAAAGCCAATAAAGAAAGATATATTGTTTAATTTAATTGAAGAGTATATGGAAACAAAATAAATGGTATGTAGAAATAAATAACAACACAATAATCATGAAACAAATCTCAATTTTAATGTTGTTCTTTTTCATTTTGAATATTAATGCACAAGAGAACATTGTTTATCAAAAACCCCCACAGGAAATATTAGACCTTGTAGATGTACAGATTGCCCCTTCAGTTCGTATTGATGAGAAAAACGAATATTTGATATTACTGACAAGAGATGCTTATAAGTCCATCGAACAACTGTCGCAAGAAGAGCTTCGGCTAGGTGGTTTGCGAATAGATCCTAAAAACAATATTGGCAGTAGAGTAACTTATTACAATAAGATTCAAATAAAAAACATAAAGAAAAAAAATTCGGAAGCAAATGATGTGTTGGGTATGCCACCAAACCCCAGAATATCTAATTTCTCATGGTCCCCAAATCAGAAAAAAATAGCTTTCACTAATACAACCAACAAAGGCGTTGAGGTTTGGGTTATAGAACTAGCTACTGGTTCAGCAAAAAAAATAACTGAGGCTAATATTAACGCAAATCTCAGAGATGTGATAAATTGGTTTAAAGACGGCAAATCTATATTAGTTAAAACAATTTCTGAAGAAAGAAAACCTCTTATCAACACAAAAAGTGCTATTCCAACAGGCCCAACTATATCTATAAATGAAGGGAAAAAGGCGCAGAACAGAACATACCAGGATTTATTGAAGAATAAAAATGATGAACATAATTTTGAGCAATTAACCTTATCAGAAATCTATAAAATATCTCTGGATGGAATTAAAGAAAAGTGGCTGGGAAGTGCAATGTACAGAAGCATAAATTTTTCACCTGATGGTGAATATGTTATGGTAAGTACAGTAGAAAAACCATTTTCTTATTTGGTCCCATATTATCGTTTCCCATCTAAAACAACCATTTATACTAAAGAAGGCAAAAAAGTAGAGACAGTACTTGAAGTACCGCTTATTGAAGATTTGCCAAAAGGTTTTATGGCAACCAGAAAAGGAAAAAGAGATTTTTCTTGGAGAAACGACAAACCTTCATCGTTAATTTTTGTTGAAGCTCTTGATGAGGGTGATCCGGAAAATGAAGTTGTATATCGTGATGAGGTTTTTGAACTAAAAGCCCCTTTTAATGGTGATCCTAAAAGTCTTATAAAAACTGCAAATCGTTATTATTATATTCAGTGGGGAGATGAAGATATTGCTATAGCTTATGATTATTGGTGGAATACCAGAAATATGAAAACCTATGTTTTTAATCCTTCTGATGTTTCTCAGGAACCTGATATTATAGAAGATAGAAACTATCAGGATAGATATAATGATCCCGGAAATTTTGTTACAAAGAGAAATAAATTCGGGAAATCAGTTTTGGCATTAGAAAATGATAACGCATTTTTAATTGGAGATGGATACACAGATAATGGCCAATTTCCTTTTGTTGATAAATTAAATTTAAAAACCATTGAAAAGAAGCGTCTCTATCTATCAAAATATACCGATAGAATTGAGGATATTCGGAAATATTATCCCAAGAAAAATGAAATTCTGGTAAGAATAGAATCTCCAAATATGTTTCCTAATTATTATTTTAAGGAACTAAATAAAGATAAATTAACTCAACTCACATTTTTTAAGAATCCATTCGAAAGTATACAAAACGCGAAAAAGGAAGTTATCAAGTATAAACGTGATGATGGATTAGAGCTTTCAGGAACACTATATTTCCCGCTTGGATACGATACTATAATAAAAGAAAAAGCACCAATGATAATGTGGGCATATCCAACAGAATTCAAAGATAAATCATCGGCAGCTCAAAGTACCCAAAATAAAAATGAATTTACATATCCTTATTATGGGTCAATGATTTACTGGATTACAAGAGGATATTTCATATTAGATGATGCTTCATTTCCTATTGTTGGTGAAGGAGAAACAGAGCCAAATGATTCTTTCAGAACACAGCTGGTGGCAAATGCAAAAGCGGCAATAGATGCGGTTGATAAACTTGGATATATCGATAAAAACAAAGTAGCTGTAGGTGGACATAGTTATGGAGCGTTTATGGTTGCCAACTTGTTATCTCATTCTGATTTATTTGCTGCAGGAATTGCACGTAGTGGTGCTTATAACAGGACATTAACACCTTTTGGATTTCAAAGTGAGGAAAGAAATTATTGGGAAGCACCTGAAATATATTACACAATGTCGCCCTTTATGCATGCTGATAAAATGAAATCTCCATTATTATTAATCCATGGTGAAGCTGATAATAATTCAGGCACCTACCCAATGCAAAGCGAGAGATATTTTAATGCCCTTAAAGGATTAGGAGCTAATGTAAGGTTAGTTATATTGCCAAAGGAAAGTCATGGTTACAGAGCCAAAGAAAGTGTTCTTCATCTTTTATGGGAGCAGGATCAATGGCTGGAACAACATGTAAAGAATAGATCTGCCACAAGATAGAATAATGTACATCAAAAAAATAGGGGTATTACTTTTTAATGACTTTGAGACACTAGATGTATTTGGTCCTGTTGAAATTATGGGCAGGCTTAATGATTATTACCGAATTTCTTTTTATTCAGAATCAGGCGAACTTGTGAAAAATTCTCAAGGGGTTTCTATTGATACACAAAAACTTGAAAAGATAGCTGATGGTTTGGATGTTTTTCTCATTCCCGGAGGTATGGGAACCAGAAAAGAAGTTAATAATAAGACACTTATAAATATTATAAAACAAATTGCAAAATCAAGCACCTTTGTTCTTACAGTTTGCACCGGGAGTGCATTGCTTGCAAAAACAGGACTTTTAGACAACAGAGTTGCCACATCAAACAAAATAGCATTCGATTGGGTAATTTCTAATGGTAAAAAAGTAAAATGGATTAGAAAAGCACGCTGGACAATCGATGATAAATTTTATACATCTTCAGGCATAAGTGCAGGTATGGATATGACTTTGGGATTTATAAGAGACATACATGGATTGGAATTTGCAAAAAATGTAGCCATTCAAATAGAATATAATTGGCAAGAGGATAAAGACATTGATAATTTTTGCAACCAATAACCAAAGACTAAGCACCAAAGACCAATATGTAACAAAAGATGTTAATTATTCGTCAAAAGAATAATTTACAATCAATATGTAGTATCCCCCATCATAAGACAAAGCTAAGGTAGACATTTTTCTAAATTTCTTTCATTATGTCTATGATTTTGTGATGTTGACTTGTTGGAAACTCGAGGCACGAGAGTTTTCAATAAATCAATATCATTGTATTGCCTAGGAGGTTTATTTCCTAATGATTTATGTGGACGGTAGTTGTTGTAATCATCCATCCAGACTTCAGTCTGTTCCCGCACTTCCATTAAGTTGGTAAACATATATGCATCGAGAACATTCTCTCTATACGTTCTGTTTAAACGTTCAATAAAAGCATTTTGAGTAGGCTTACCAGGCTGAATGTAATGAAACTTGATTCCTTTGACTTCAGCCCAGTTCTGTAATATTTTTGCAATAAACTCAGGTCCGTTATCCATTCTTATTTTACTTGGCAACCCTCGTTTCTTTGTCAATCTGTTCAAAATATAAACTACTCGGCTGCTAGGAAATGAATATTCTATTTCAATATGTAATGCCTCACGGTTATAATCATCCATTATGTTGAATGACCTGAATCTCCGCTTATTGTCTAAGGCATCACTCATAAAGTCTATGCTCCATGTATCATTTATTGTTTCTGGCACAAGTAATGGTTCTTTTACTCTTGAAGGTAATCGCTTTTTCATTTTTCTTCTCAAACTAAGTCCCATAGATTGATATATTCTGAAAACTCTTTTGTGGTTCCATAAGTAACCTTGATTTCTAAAACGATGATAACTTAACCAAAAACCTTCCTGTGGGTGTTCTTCTACATTTTTCTGTAACGCTACTATAATTGTAGAATCATCCCTTTGTTTTGGCTTATGGTAAAAACCAGCTTTGCTTAAGGATATTATTTTACAAGCCCTATGAATACTGCATGTATTCTCATCTGCTAACTCCTGAGCTACTTGTTTCTTAACACAGGGCTTTAAAGCTTTTTTTCGATGATCTCCTTAGCCACTTTTAGATCCAGAGCCAGTTCCGCATACATATGCTTTAGCTTTTGGTTCTCTAACTCAAGATCCTTAAGGCGTTTGAGAGATTTGGTGTCCATACCTTCATAACGTTGACGCCATTTATAAAAGGAAGCCTTGCTAATACCGTATTCTCTAACTATTGTTTGAACATCTTTACCATTATCATATTCACGTAAAATGGCACTAATCTTCTCTGGTGTAAATCTTTTTCTCTTCATATTTAACAGTTTAAAATTAATATAATTTGTCTACTTTTAAACTGTCTTATTTTTAGGGGATACTACATGTGGTGCAATATAGAAACAATAATTGAAATATTTGAAGCCATATTCTCTTATCTAAAAAGTTAAAATATTTTGGAAGATTGTTATTAAGAGTATTTTTGTAATTTTGCAGGAACATAATTATCGATAATAATTGTGGAAAAAGGATGACTTCTATATTGATTTGCATATAAAAATCGTTATTAGTAAGGAAGTTTGGTTAAATTAATTCAACTATGAGCAAAACACATTCATTTCATATTCCTGTTATGGGCCTTGGATTTTCTGTTGATACCCCATTAAAAGTTAGTCAATTTGGAATAAATTCTGTTATTTCTATAGTTGATGATATGCTTCTTGAAAAGTTAAGAAAGGTATATTGTAATAAATTTGAAATCCCTTACGATGAAATTTCTGAAAAGATTGAAGACTTTAGAGCAAAAAGAGTTACATCTTATCTAAACTTGATAAATGGCTTAGCCGAAAAGAAATTTGAAGAATTAAAGAATGCTACAATTGAGAAAAGCAATGAAGTAAAAGAATACTTCAACATGTTGCCTGATAGTTCAACTATTAAACAGGAATTCAATAGTTTAACTGAGAAATATTTTAATTTTAACGAGATTAAAAACTGGATAAAGGATAATCTATCAATGGGTAGTGTTGATGTAAATATCATGACCAAAGTTGATAAAGCTAATTACACAAAAGAAGGGCAATTACCAATTGAATATAATGATGCACATGCTTCACTAAGGGGCTATGCAAAAAGCGATTTGAAATCTTCAATTATTCTTTCAGCAGGAATGAATACCAGATTATACAGTTATATTGAGCAATTTGAAGATTTCTTTCCAGATGAATCAGGAGAAATAAAAAAGAAAATCGTATTAAAAGTTAGCGACTATAGGTCGGCTTTGATACAGGGCAAATTCTTAGCAAAAAAAGGATTATGGGTAAGTGAATACAGGATTGAATCAGGACTTAATTGTGGAGGGCATGCTTTTGCAACTGACGGAAATCTAATGGGTCCAATATTGGAAGAGTTTAAAAAAAATCGGAAAGAATTGATTTCTTCAATTCATGCCGTCCTGGTAAAAGCTCTTTCTGATAGAGATCGTACTGTACCTGACGCAGAGCTGCCCATAATAATTACTGCTCAAGGAGGTGTTGGCACTGCTGAAGAACATCAATTTCTAATCGACCATTATGAAGTTGATTCAGTGGGATGGGGATCACCTTTTCTTCTAGTGCCTGAAGTAACAAACCTTGACGACCACACAAGAGAGCAACTGAGTGAAGCGAAAGAGGATGATCTGTATTTGAGTAATATTTCACCATTAGGTGTTCCTTTTAATAGCCTTAGAGGAAATTCAATGGATGTTGAAAAGTTATCATTGATCGACAAAGGTCGACCAGGTAGTTCATGTCCTAAAAAGTATCTTCTCAATAATACTGAGTTTACTGAGAAACCAATTTGTACTGCCTCCTATAAATACCAACGTCTGAAAATAAAAGAGTTAGACAATGAATTATTATTTCCTAAGGAGTATAAAACCAAATTTGATAAAATCGTTGACAAATCATGCCTTTGCCTTGGGTTAGCCGAATCTGCACTTTTGGTGAATAATGAAGGGACTAAAGCTTATGGCGATGGTGTTTCAGTTTGTCCTGGACCGAACATGGCATATTTCTCAAAAATAACGAGTCTGCAAGGAATGATTGATCATATTTATGGAAGAGCGAATATAATAACCAGAAACGATCGGCCTAATATGTTTGTTAAAGAGTTGAAAATTTATATCGATTTTCTCAAAAATAAAATTGAAGAAACAAAAGCTTCAATGACAAATAAGCAAGAAAAGAATTTGTTAGCTTTTGTACAAAAATTAAAAGAAGGGATAAACTACTATTCTGGTTTATTTAATGAGTTGAAAGATAGATTTGAAGATACAAAATCTATAATTCAAAGTGATCTGGAAGTTTGTATGAGAACTCTACATATTCTTAAGTTAGAAATAGAAAATCTTTCCCTAGAAACAGCTGTAGTACAACCTGATTAAAGGTCAACATTATTTATACTTTTCCCCTAGACGTGTTAACAATTCTAACCGATTTTTCAATAAATTGGATATGTTGTTTAATTCAATCACTATCTCTATTATTCGTAGACCGTTACTTAATAAATTCCAGAACATACAATTCACTTTTAATATGTTTTTAATAGTTTTTCTGCGAAAAGTGAAAACAGAAAGCCATAAATAATAAAGCAAAGGTCTTGTTTCCTAATTTGTAGGTGCTAGAGAATTTTAAATTTGTTCATTTACCCCGTTTAATTTGAAAATTATATTACATTTGTACTGGGTATTGTAATACTCGAAAACATTATAAATGTAAAGCTCCGAGTACATTTCCTAAATGCTCCTGCATATGGAATTTGTGCCGACGGGATGGCAGGGAAACCGGTCATCCTCCCGATTTCCGCAATGCGGAATGACTTGGAAAGGAGGAATGTTGACAGTCCATGAATTGGATGCTTAGCCTTGTTTCCATAAGAGTGTGATTATTTATTTATAAACTATGGAAATCAACATTCTGTTTTTAATTGCTTTATTCATAGTAGCATTTATGTATGCGTCGGTAGGGCATGGAGGTGCTAGCGGCTATCTTGCACTAATGGCATTGTTTGGAGTATCAACAATATTCATGCGATCTTCCGCACTTATTCTAAACCTTTTTGTTTCAGCAGTTTCATTTTACGCATTTTACAAGGGAGGATATTTTAAAATTAAATTATTAGTCCCTTTTATAATTGGATCATTACCAATGGCTTTTCTGGGTGCTAGAATGAATATCGACCCTCAATTATTCAAATTTATCCTTGGAATTTTTCTTGTTATTGCTGTTACCAGAATGATTTATGTGCCGAAAAGTGATCGTAAGGAAATTATACCATTCAACTTTGTAATTGCATTCTTTATTGGAGCATTTCTTGGATTCTTCTCTGGGTTAATTGGTATAGGTGGTGGTATTATTTTAAGTCCATTGCTATTATTGTTGGGTTGGGCCAATATGAAAGAGACAGCTGCAATTTCAGCCAGTTTTATCTTTTTGAATTCTGCATCTGGTATTGCAGGATTAATTTCATCTGGCATCCATGTTAGTCCTCATTTATTATATTGGGTTATTGTAGCATTCATGGGAGGGATATTAGGTGCTTATATGGGGAGTTTCAAATTGTCGCTAGTCAAGTTGAAGTATTTACTTGCTTTTGTTTTGTTTTTGGCCAGTATTAAATTGTTTTTAGTTTGATTATAAGTATAATAACAAGTAATGTTGAGTGAATTTAGAAATATATTATTGGTATCCGGGTCGGGTCGTAATTGTGGAAAAACAACAGTTGCTTGTAATATTATCAATCAATTGAAAAGAAATAGAATTGTATATGGATTAAAAATAACTCCTCATTTTCATAAAACTGGAGATTTGCAACAAATAGTTGAAGAGGGAAATGGATACAAAATATATAGGGAGACAGATTATTGTTCTGGAAAAGATAGTTCTCGTATGTTAGTTGCAGGTGCAAAAGAAGTTTACTTTATTCAGTGTTCTGATGAAAATTTGTTGAGAATTTATGCTCGGATAAAGCAACTAATACCTGAAGGCTATCCAATAGTTTGTGAGTCAGGGTCTTTTGCAACTGCATATAAACCCGGATTACACATTCTGGTTGTTGGTGCTGATATCGATGATTCAAAGAAATCATACTACTCTAATTTAAGGAAAGCGGAAATTATTACTACATCGGACGAGTTCACGCAGTCTAATCTTAGTCCTCTTATAAGTTACGCTGGCACCAGCTGGACAATAAATAAAAATGATCATGATTAGTTTAGAAGAAGCAATTACCTTAATAGACAACACTTGTGCTAAACCTATGGAATCAGAAAGGGTTAGGATTGAAATTGCTTTGAACAGGGTATTAGCTGAGGATGTTTTTACAGATATGGATTTTCCCTCTTTTAATAAATCAGCCATGGATGGATATGCAATGCAACGAGAAGATATGTCCAACACAATACGTATCATTGAATTTATTCCTGCCGGAAAAAGGCCTGAGAAGAGCGTTGTTTCAGGAACATGTTCCAAAATAATGACCGGAGCAATGATACCTGAGGGAGCAGACATGGTTGTTATGAAAGAAGATGTAACTGTATCAGGTGAATTTATTACAGTGGTTAATCCAAAGTCAAAAGACAATATACTCAAGCAAGGGGAATTCCTAAAAACTGGCAATTTGTTAGTACAAAAAGGGGTTAATATCAATCCGTCACATATTGGGATGCTTGCTTCAGTCGGGGCTATTGAACCATTGGTTTATAGTTTGCCAATTGTGTCAATTATTTCAACAGGAAGCGAGCTTGTCTCACCTGAGGAAAAACCTTTACCGCCAAAGATAAGAGATAGTAATTCCAGCCAACTTGAAAGCATGGTGCATAATTCAAAAGCTATAGCATTGAGTATCGGGCATGTAGCCGATAATATTGACATGATTTTTGATGCTGTTCAAAAGGCTTTAGAGTTATCAAATATTGTTGTTTTAACTGGAGGCGCCTCTGTTGGTGATCATGATTTTACTGAAAAGGTATTTAACAAATTAGATGCTAAAACTCATTTTACAACTCTGGCAATCCAACCCGGTAAACCTGTTCTTTTTGCAACTGTTGGTAAGAAATACTTATTTGGATTATCAGGAAATCCTGTTTCTTCATTTGTACAATTTCATTTGCTTATAAAACCGTTGCTAAACAGATTGGTTGGTAAGATGCCAAAATCAAAGATATTGAAATTGGCAATAAGCATTGATAAAAGAAGAAATAGAGCCGATAGGATGTTATTTTTTCCAGTGAAGATCAGTGATAATATGGAAGCTGAACCACTTGATTATCAAGGCTCGGCTCATTTAAATGCATACCAACAGGCCGACGGAATGGCATGTTTTCCGATTGGATTTGTAGAATTAAAAAAGGGAACTATAATCGATGTTAGACCAATTTAATAGAAAGATAAGTTATCTAAGAATATCAGTAACAGATCGTTGTGATTTGCGTTGCATATACTGTATGCCATCTGAAGGTATAACATGGCTTGATCACAGTAAGATGCTTAGTTTCGAGGAAATTATTGATGTTGTGGAAGTAGCCGTTGAACTAGGTATTGAAAAGATCAGATTAACTGGTGGTGAACCTCTTGTGCGTAAGGGAATAGCAAATCTCGTAAAGATGATAGCTGAAACCAAAGGAGTTAAGGATCTTGCAATGACAACAAATGGACAACAGCTCGAAAAATATGCAGAAGAACTGTATAAAGCCGGACTTAATAGAGTGAATGTTAGCCTCGACACTTTGAATTCTGAAAAATATAGTATGCTAACTCGAGGAGGAGATATTGGCAAAGTATTCGCGGGACTTGAAGCAGCGTATCATACAGGCTTGAGCCCAATAAAGATTAACTGTGTGTTGAATGAACAAACCACAGAAGAAGATAAACTTGAACTTAGTTCATTCTGTAAAGAGAAAGATTACAAACTAAGATTTATTCATCAGATGTCGTTAACCACCGGAAGTTTTTACCCGGTTGAAGGAGGTGATGGAGGACAATGCTCTATTTGTAACCGTATAAGATTAACTGCACAAGGTGATGTTAAACCTTGTTTATTTAGCAGTTATGGCTATAATGTAAGAGAATGGGAAGCTAAAAATGCTATACATAGGGCGATTGGCAGGAAACCTGAAAAAGGACAAAAAAATTTGGTAAATGAATTTTATAATATAGGAGGATAAAATGAAAAAGAACCTAAGTCACATAAATGAAACCGGTAAGGCAGAAATGGTAGATGTGGGATCTAAACCTGACCAATACAGGCAAGCCACAGCAAGTGGCATCATACGGTTGTCACCAGAAACAATTCAACTCATAGTAAGGAATCAAATAAAGAAGGGTGATGTTCTAACGGTAGCAGAAATAGCAGGAATCCAAGCAGCAAAACAAACGCCGAATCTTATTCCCCTTTGTCATACATTATTGTTGAATAAAGTAAAAATCGAAACCTCAATAATTAAAAGTGGCGTGGAAGTAACCAGCATCGTTAAGTCACAAGGAAAAACCGGTGTTGAGATGGAAGCCCTGATGGGAGTTTCCGTTGCATTGCTTACTGTTTATGATATGTGTAAATCCGTTGATAAAAATATGGTGATTGGTCAAGTTAAATTAGTGGAGAAAACAAAAAAAGACATTTAAGTTATGACGCAGGCAATTAAGATTTTATCAGTTAATATTTCCAAGAAAAAAGGTACAATAAAGAAGCCGGTTAACAGCATCTCTCTTACAGATGTTGGTGTGGAAAGTGATGCACATTCAGGCCCATGGAATCGTCAAGTAAGCATGCTAGGAGTTGAAAGTATTGGTAAATCTTCCAAAGAAGCAGGTAGAGAAATTTCTTATGGAGAATTCGCCGAAAACATCACTACTCATGGAATAGAATTATACAAAACTTTACCTTTAGACAGGTTTTATAATAATAATGTCGAATTGGAAGTCACACAAATCGGAAAAAAATGTCATGGTACTAATTGTGAAATATTTCGTGAGGTGGGCAATTGTGTAATGCCAAAAGAAGGAATTTTTGCACGAGTAGTCAGACAAGGGCAAGTAAAGGCTGGGGATGAACTAAAGTATAATCCCAGAATCATCAAATCAACGGTAATTACTTTAAGCGATAGGGCATATCAAGGAATATATACTGATAAGAGTGGTAAGCAGATAGAAAAACGGCTAAAAGAATTCTGGAAAAGTATAGACCGCCAATCTGAAGTGGATTATGTTTTAATACCTGACAACGCTAATTTGTTAAAACAAAGTATTCAGAAAGCAATAGAAAATCATAGTGACTTTATTTTCACTACCGGTGGAACCGGAATTGGACCAAAGGACATAACCCCTGAAGTAGTAGCCCCCATGTTGGAAAAACAATTATCCGGCATTATGGATTTAATCAGGATTAAGTATGGCGCTGAAAAACCGGCAGCTTTACTTAGTCGATCAATAGCAGGGGTTATTGATCAAACTAATGTTTATTGTCTCCCTGGAAGTAGTAAGGCTGTAAATGAATATCTAGATGAAATTCTCAAAACTGTGACTCATTCACTCTACATGATTCACCAATTAGATATTCATTAGTCNCATCACAGTGGAATAGTTTGAATTGTTCATCTCATTAATTGATGAATACTCAATACATGTATTTTCTAATACTCATAACGTGAGGTTATTATATATTGTTTGCTCAATTAATTCAGTGCTAAATCCTTCGTAAAGAATCATCATCATAATTTATGATTGAGTTCACTCAATATTTAGATTCAATCTAAATTTATCTTTTTATGATTTATATCATATCACGTTATATAAATTAATTAAGCTAAGCAGCTACTTTTACAAAAGTAAGTATGTAACTTTTGACACATCTTCTGAATTGGAATCAAGTCATTGGGTCGTTAACCATCTATATGTCAATTAGTTATGAGTTTCATATTTTTTGCAGCTGAATCTTTTTATAATGCTGTGTTATAATCCTAAATCAGCTGAATAGTATGTGAGTTTAATAGATTAAAGCAACGCGTTTAATATTAATAATATAAGTTCGTGATGAAAAATTCTGATAGCCGACCAATACAAATATTTATTATTCTTTTTAGTGTAACCTTGATATTGATATTTGGATGTAGCAGGAGCACTTCTAGTTCACATGATAGAGATAATATTGGAATTTCGAATAGTTCAAATAATCAAAGTACTGAGATTGCTGTTTCAGCACCCCCTTTTAGTGAAGATATATTTCCATGTTCAGAATGTCATGATGCCGAATGGGAAACAAATCAGGAAAGAAGAGTATTGGACATGCATGAAGAAATTGTTGAATCTTTTGATCACGATAGTGAAAACAGATGGTGTCTTGATTGTCATAATGTAGATGACAGGGATTATCTAAAGCTTGCCAGTGGTAAAATTATTGGTTACGACGAATCATATTTGCTTTGTGGCCAGTGTCATGGTGATAAACTTCGTGATTGGAAAGTTGGTGTACACGGAAAAAGGACAGGGGAGTGGAATGGAGAAAAACAATATTTACTATGTGTACATTGTCACAATCCTCATTCACCTAGATTTGAGTCAATAAAGCCATTACCACCTCCAGGCCGACAAGAGGATATTTAATAATAAACTAATTAAGATCTATATTTATTATGCAGAAAACTAGTAACAATCCACGACGAGATTTTTTAAAAAGAATCCCAATCGCAATTATTTCAATTGGTGCTTTCTCGTTCTTTGGGCAAAAAAAACATAATCGTTTTACTGAGAAGAAATTTAACACTTTGTCTAAGACCGAAACGGATAAAATTATTAAAGCTAAAAAGTTCTCGATTCCTACAAGGATCAAACCTGCACCTGCACCGGTTGCATCAAAAAACATAAAGGGATAATTTTATAAATATTTGACACAAATTTTGTGAAGTATGCAGAAAAAAGAAAAAAATAATTCACGACGAGATTTTTTAAAGAAATTGCCCGTTTTGGCTGCAGGTACTGCTGCTTTAGCAAGTTGTACATCGGACGAACTAGATGAATTTTTACAAAATAATTTCAAAACATTAACTAGAGCGGAAAAGGAAGATATCCTAATAAGACTTGAGAAAGAATATTCTGAAAAATATGGCAAAGAGTTCAGTGTAACAGATAAACCTCCAATCGATGGAGTACTGTTTGGATATGGCCTCGATTTATCACGATGTATTGGATGTAGAAGATGTGTATATGCTTGTGTAGAGGAAAATAATCAATCTCGTGACCCTCAAGTTCATTGGATACAGGTACTTCAGATGGAAAATCAAAAAGGTATCGACCTAACTCATGCAGATATTCATTATAATCCTGAGGTGGTTCCTGAAGAAGGACATTTTTATATGCCAGTTGCTTGTCAACAATGCAGAAATCCACAGTGTACAACGGTTTGCCCCACAAAGGCCACTTGGCAAGAAGAAGATGGAATTGTTGTAGTTGATTATAATTGGTGCATTGGTTGTAGATATTGCATGGCGGCTTGCCCATATGGTGCAAGACATTTCAACTGGGGCGAACCATATATACCTGATGAAGAAGTTAATCCTATAACATCATATCTAGGTAACAGGCCACGAATGAAGGGAGTTGTTGAAAAATGCACTTTTTGTATCCAACGGGTAAGAGACGGTAAATACCCCTCTTGTGTTGAAATTTGTCCTACAGGAGCACGAAAATTTGGAAACTTATTAGACCCTGATAGTGAAATAAGATATATACTAGAAAATAAAAGGGTGCTTATTTTTAAAGAAGAGCTTAACACTCAACCTAAATTCTATTATTTTTTCGGTGTATAGTTTTATGCTTTTTAATATTTGATACATTTAAAATAGTTAAATATGAGTTTTTTACGGTTTATAGTTGGAAGTTTTAGGATCATTACCAAAGGTGGAAGAGTATATTACTCCTGCTTATTTTTTCTATTCGTTTTAATTGTATGGGGAGCATTTGGGTATTATAATCAATTGCAAGAGGGTTTAATTGTAACAAATATGAGAGACTCTGTTTCCTGGGCCTTCTATATTGGAAATTTTACCTTTTTAGTTGGTGTTGCTGCTGCAGCTGTTGTGTTAGTTATTCCTGCATATATATACAATTGGGGACCAATTAAGGAAATTGTGATTTTTGGTGAAATACTAGCTATTTGTGCTGTTATTATGTGCTTATTATTTATAATGGTTGATATTGGTGATCCATTACGTTTTTGGCATATGGTTCCGGTTATTGGAACAATGAATTTTCCGTCATCTATTTTATCTTGGGACTTCTTTGCTCTATTAGCATATTTCGTATTAAATCTTATTATAGTTACACATTTATTATTTAGACAATTTCATAATAAGGAATATAATAAATCCTTGATCTGGCCATTAGTATTGTTAAGTATTCCTGCTGCAATTGCAATTCATACTGTGACAGCATTTCTTTTTAATGCACTACCTGCTCGACCTTATTGGAATAGTGCTTTACTTGCACCTAGATTTTTAGCTACGGCTTTTTGTTCAGGGCCGGCATTGTTAATACTAATATTTCAAGTTCTAAGAAAAACTACAAAATTTGAGATTAAAGATGAAGCAATATTTACAATTGCAGAATTAATGGTTTATGCAATGTTTATATATATTTTCTTTACTGTCTCAGAATTATTTAAAGAATTTTACTCAGACACTGAACACATTGTTTATTGGGAATATTTATTGTTAGGAGTGGAGAAAAACAGAGAGATTGCCATATACGGTTGGTCTTCTTTTTTCATGGCTTTAACGGCATTTCTTCTTTTTTTAATCCCCAAAACCCGAAAAAACTTCCTTACATTAAATATAGGAGCAGTACTTATTTATTTTAGTGTTTATTTGGAAAAAGGAATAACCTTGATTGTACCCGGATTTACTCCTGATGCTCTAGGGCAATATTACTTTTATGTTCCTTCTGATGTTGAAGTGCGCACTGCTGTAATGATTTTTTCATTTGGGGCATTGCTCTTTACGTTCTTTTCAAAAATTGCCATTGCTATTCTATACGAAGGATTTAGTATTAAAAGTGTAAGTAAGAAGAAGAAATTAGATGTGAATAATAAAACTAATACATAAACTGCCCTCTGCTAAGAAAATAATACTATTGTTAAAATCTAAAGGATTGATTGGTAATGTCATAAGATCATGAATAAAATAATCTATAAATTATAATCAACTTAACCTTTAATTTTAATTTATTATGCCAGTTCAAGTAAAACGATTATTAATAGTTTTTGCGGTATTCATCGGACTAATGATTGGTCTGAAAGTAATATTTACACCTGAATCATGGAGAGAATACGGGGCCTATCGCGGCTATGCTCTTACTGAGATAGCTGATAAAGAGGCCAAATATGTTCAAATGGAAACATGTGTAATGTGTCATAATCCCCATCAACCATGGCTATAAAAAAAGAAAATTTCTCAAGACGTGATTTCATAAAGAACTCAAGTATGTTTGCAGGAGGCATTGTTATGGTTTCCTTGCTTAACCCTTTAAAGATGGTTTATGCCACCAAAAGACCAAAAGGTAAAGGAAAGTGGTATGGCATAGGCATTGATATTGAAAAATGTATTGGCTGCGCCAGTTGTGCCAGAGTATGTAAAGTGGAAAACAATGTGCCAAATGAGCCCTTCTATTTTCGTAACTGGGTAGAACAATATACAATTACTAATGATGACGAAATAATAGTTTCATCACCTAATGGTGGTATCGATGGTTTTACACAGCCAGTACCTGATGAAGAAATTTACAAAACATTTTTTGTTCCAAAAATGTGTAACCACTGTGCAAAATCTCCGTGTACCCAGGTTTGCCCGGTAGGTGCCTCGTTTGAATCTCCAGAAGGTATAGCCTTAGTTGACCAAAATTATTGTATAGGCTGTGGATATTGTCTTCAAGCCTGTCCTTATGGTTGTAGGTATGTAGATTATGATAAAGGAGTTATTGATAAATGTACCCTCTGCTATCATCGAATAAAAAAAGATTTGGATCCGGCATGTATGATGGCTTACCCAACTGAAGCTAGAATATATGGTGATTTGAATGATAAAAAGAGTGCAATATCTCAATTCATAAAAGACAACAATTGTGCAGTACTAAAACCACAATTAAATACAGAATCTAAATTATTTTATAATGATTTAAGTCAGGAGGTGCACTAATGGATAAAAATGAAACTCTATATGAAGCATTAGCCAACCTTGATGGCTATATATATCCGAATGAAATTGCCTTAAACTGGGATTTGTTAATTGTTATGTATCCCTACGTTACAGGACTAGTTGCCGGAGCATTTATCCTTGCATCCTTAAACCGAGTTTTTGATATTAAGGCATTGAGACCTACTTATGAAATTTCTTTGCTAACAGCTTTATCTTTTATGTTAGTAGCTACAATGCCTTTAATCACCCATTTAGGTCAACCATGGCGGTTCTATGAAATGTTAGTAACTCCTCATTTAACTTCTGCAATGGCCATTTTCGGTTTTGTGTATTTATGGTATTTAATGGTTGTATTATTACTCGAAATATGGTTCGACTATAGATATGATATGGTAATATGGTCCCAACAAAAAAAAGGTTTTATGCGCTTTGTTTATAAGGTGCTTTGTTTATGGGTATTTGAAACTTCACCTAAATCAAGAAAAACAGATGAAAAGATCGGCTATTTTATTACAGTAGTTGGTATACCATCAGCATTCCTACTACATGGTTATGTTGGATTTATTTTTGGATCCATTAAAGCAAATCCATGGTGGTCAACAGTTATGATGCCTGTAATTTTTATTTTCTCAGCTATGGTTTCAGGAATTGCACTTGTGATGTTTATATACATGGGTGTCTCATATCTGCGTAAGCAGAAGCCTGATATGTTAGCCTTAGATACAATTGCAAAATATTTATTATACATACTGATAATAGATTTTACTTTGGAAAGTTTGGATCAAATCCATAGAATTTATGAAGCAGATGAGTCGTTTGATATATTAAAAATACTTGTTCGTGGTAAATTATTTTTTACATTCTTTATAATGCAAATCGGGGTAGGCGTAATAATTCCTGTAGTTACTCTGGGTATTATGCAATTTAAAAATCCAAGAGAAAAAATAAGGAGGATTATTTATTGGATAATAAGTATATGTGTGTTAGTTGGTATCTTCTATATGAGATGGAATGTAGTTATTGGCGGACAGCTTTTCTCAAAGAGTTTTTATGGATTCACTAGTTATAAGGTCAATTTAATTGGGGGTGCAGATGTTTGGTTATCTGTATTGTGGTTTGTCGTACCTTTCATTATTTTGGCTATACTCCTCTGGTTATTACCACCTTGGAAGAAAGCTGAGGAATTAGAGGATTAACAGAATTTTAAGGAAAGAGATATTTTTGTGTTGCGTTTGCCTAATTATTTAGGAAAGTATAAGAATTATGGATGAAAACCATAATGAGTTAGGAAAAAGGGAAATCGTATCCAGGCTTAATGAGCTTGAAGCAAGGATATTACGTATCGAAAAGGGGCTTAATATTGATTATTTGCCAGATGACAAAGATTCTACTATTAAGCCTGGCGAGGAAACTAGGAAAATCTCAGATGAGACTATACTAGAATCAGTTATAGGTGAATCGGTTTTAGCCTGGCTAGGTAATATTGTATTGTTTTTTGGATTATCATTTTTGATACAATACATTCAAAATTCAGGTTATCAGCTAGCATCATCTGTTTTTGGTTATATTTCTGTTGCCGGTATTTTTGTCCTGGCTCACTTTCTAAAAAGGAATAACCCCAAAATGGCATCCATATTTAATTTGAATGCCTATTTACTTCTTTTTTACGTTACACTCAGATTGCATTTTTATACTGTAAGTCCAGTTGTTTCAAGTAAAGCGATTGGACTAACTCTATTGACAATTGTGTCAGTTATTCAATTATTTTTCTCTGTTAAGCGGAAATCATTATTGCAAACCGGTACAGCATTGTTGTTATTAAGTATTGTTGCCATAGTAAGCGACACAACCCATTTTATGTTACCAATGGCTGCTGTCATCGCAACAATTTCGGTTGTGTTTTTGTATCGTTTTGGTTGGATTAGGATAGTTTATCTTTCAATTATTCTTGTTTACCTGATCAATTTATTTTGGTTCTTTAACAACCCAATTATGGGTAATCCTTTACAAGCAATTAAGATTCATAATTTAGGGTTCATTTATCTATTTGCTATAGGAGGGTTGTATTCATTAATTGCTTTAATTAATAAATCTGAATTATTCTCTAAAAGTGGAATTATTAGTGCAATTATACTTAACGGCCTTGGATTTTCAACATTGCTTCTGCTAAATGTCATGACTTTCTTCCCTGATAATTATGTATTACTAATAGGATCAATATCTGCATTTTGCCTTCTTTATTCAGTATTGCTTCAAATACGATCAAATTGGAAAATCCTAGCAGCATTCTATGCGTTATATGGTTTTGTTACATTTAGTATTGCAGTTCATGGCATTTATGATTTTCCACGAGCTTATTTTCTCCTTGCAATTCAAAGTCTACTTGTAGTTACAATGGCTATTTGGTTCAGGAGTAAGTTTATTGTAGGCATGAACACTTTACTATTTATTTCATTACTAATTTTTTACTTGAGCACTTCAGTGCAAACAAATGCAATAAATATCTCCTTTTCTCTTGTAGCTTTAGTAACAGCACGCGTGTTGAATTGGAAAAAAGACGGACTTACAATTAGAACAGATTTATTACGAAATATTTATTTGGTTATAGGATTCATTATGGTTCTGATTACGCTATATCATTTAATTCCTGCCAGGTACATTACATTATCATGGACAGCAGTTGCAGTTATTTACTTTGCATTGAGTTTGATATTGAAAAATGTAAAATATAGGTATTTGGCACTTGGCACAATGATAGCGGCCACATTTTACTTATTCATTGTTGATTTAGCAAAAATTGAATTAGTATTTCGTATACTAGCATTAATGTTCCTGGCAATTATTTCAATAGGACTTTCGATTTACTATTCAAGAAAAAACAAAAAGAAAAAATAATAGTAGGTTACAAATAAAAACTCCCTTTATTAGTAATTAGTAAAGGGAGTTTTTATTTGTAAGAAACTAAATCTATTCATCCTTTGGTGGAACCGGATGAGCAATTTTCTTTACAGCCTCATCATAATTAAATCCATTAAAATGTGGGCTTTCATCGTTATGGCATTGTGTGCAAACTACTTCAGTTGGCATTATCAATCCTTTTGCCAGCGATTTTTCACGACTCTTCATTACAGTATTTGATTTGTAACCACTACCTGGCCCGTGACATGATTCGCATGAAACACCTTCTGTAATTTTTAAAGTTACAATTAAGTCTTCGTCTACACCACCTGCAGTTGAATGACATTTAATACAGTTTGGATCTGTTTTTTCATCACCAACAAGGGATTCCATTGCCTTAGCATGTTTTGATGCTGCCCATATTTTATATTGGGCTCCTGTGGTTGCTTTGTTATGACACATTTTACATTTTGCAGCTCCTATGTATTCATAGTCTTGAGCTGTTAAAGAGGTCCCTCCTAGAAATAGAAGAACACATGTAATTAAAATACTTTTCATATACATGACATTAAATTTATGGTTTGTAATTTAGTTATTTAATTATGTTAATTTTCTTATAAATATCCAGCTTCAAATTTACTAAATAAAATATATAATGCAATGATCAGTCCAAATTTAACACTATAATTTTTCTTATTTAATAAACTCCTGCTATTAATGAATAAATAATAAGGAACACCATTCCAATACCCAGTGCTAAGAAAAAATAGCCAAATATTTTTACAGATTTAATCCATGAAGGAGACATATCTTTTTCGACCACAACTTTGTCTAATTTACCTGACTTAACCAATGCTTTATACTCGCGAGGTCTGTCCTTTTTATATTCTTCCAATGGAACATATCCTGTGAAAATTACTGTATCCATTGGGAAAGATTCAGGTCGTAGATGAGTATTAAAGAAGTGAATTGTAAAAATGAAACCTACTGCCAATAACGCTTCATCGCTATGAATAATTTGCGCTACATTAATCGCCCATCCGGGTAAAAATATTGTAAAAAATTCAGGAA